>NZ_JAAAYH010000643.1:0-3568 GCF_018035285.1 Streptomyces sp. MK37H
GCGAAGCCCGATCCAGGGCCTGAGGCAAAGCCCGATCCGAGGCCTGGAGCGAAGCCCGAACCGAGGCCTGAGGCAAAGCCCGATCCGGGACCTGGAGCGAAGCCCGAACCGGGGCCTTGGGGCGAAGCCCGATCCGGGACCTGGAGCGAAGCCCGATCCGGGCCTGAGGCAAAGCCCGATCCGAGGCCTGGAGCGAAGCCCGAACCGAGGCCTGGGGCGGAGCCCGATACGGGGTCTGGGGCGGAGCCCCGGTTTCGGGAAGGGACGGGGAGGGGAATAGCCCGCCGCAGGCGCCAGGCCCGCCGGACACCCCCTGAGCCACCCCTAAGCCCGGCCATGCGCCCGCTGGGCCCGACGGGAGAGCGAATCGATCACGACGGCCAGCAGCAGCACCCCACCAGTGATCATGAACTGGACGGCGGTCTGGATGTCCATCAACGCCACGCCCGAGGCGATCGACTGAATGACCAGCACGCCCAGCAGAGCGGACCACGTGCTGCCGCGGCCGCCAAAGAGGCTCGTGCCGCCGATGACGGCCGCGGCGATGGCGTTCATCAGCAGGTCGGTGGTGACCGACGTCTGGCTGACCGAGTTGATCCGGGAGGCCAGGAACAGGCCGCCGATGGCGGCCATCGTGCTCGACATCATGAACGCCGAGGTCCGCACCCAGGCCACATTGATCCCGGCGCGGCGGGCCGCTTCGACCCCGCCGCCCAGGGCGAAGATCATCCGGCCGTAGGCCGTGCGGCGCAGGACGTAGTCGAGGATGACGAGGACGACCACGAAGATCAGGAGGGCGAGCGGCAACCCCTGGAACTGGTTGAGCACATACGCGGCGGCGAAGGCGAGCACCGCGAGCACCCCCGTGCGAACGGCGATCCAGACCGGGGGACGGGTGGGCACTCCGGCGGCGCGGCGGCGCGTGACGTCGCGCCAGGCGGTCAGGAAGTACCCGGCCGTGCCGAGCGCCGCGACAACGTAGGCGGCGGCGACGTCGGAGAAGTAGTAGTTGGTCAGCTCGGCGACCAGGCCCTGATCGTCGAGGTTGATAGTGCCGTAGGCGCCCATGATGGAGAGCATCAGGCCGTACCACCCCAGCAGTCCGGCGAGGGTGACCACGAACGCGGGGACGCCGACCACCGCCGTGAAGAAGCCGTGGACGAAGCCGACCGCAGTACCGCAGAGGACGCCCAGGATGATGGCGGGTGGTTCGGGCATGCCGAAGTCGACGTTCAACACGGCGAACAGGGCGGAGGCCAGGCCGCTCACCGAGCCCACCGACAGATCGATCTCGCCGATCAGCAGCACGAAGATCACGCCGATCGCGATCATGCCGGTGCCGACGATGTCCACGCTGAGGTTGGAGAGGTTGCGCGGGGAGAGGAAGTGCGGGTTGAGGATTTGAAAGGTGATCCAGATCGCGAGCAGCCCGAGCACGACCGGGACGGCGCCGAACGTACCGCCGCCCACTCGGCGCCCGAACGCGCCGGCGAAGCGATCGGCGCCATGGGCGCTGGATCCGCCGGGGATGCTCACAGCTCCCCCTCCCGCGCCACGCGCCGCGTGACCGCGTTGTCGGACGCGCCGGTGATGGAGGAGACGATCTGCTCCTGGGAGGTGGTGGTGACGTCGAAGAACCCGTTGTTACGGCCCAGCCGCAGCACCGCGACCCAGTCCGCGACGGCCTTGACGTCGCCCAGGTTGTGGCTGATCAGCAGCACCCCGAGCCCGCGGTCACGGAGCCGTTCCACCAGATCCAGAACCTGGGCGGTCTGCTCGATGCCGAGGGCGGCGGTGGGCTCGTCCAGCATCACCAGGCTCGGTTCGCCCAGCAGCGCCCGGGAGATGGCGACGGTCTGCCGCTGGCCTCCGGAGAGGGACGCGACGGGCCTGCGGACGTCGGGAATGCGGATGGAGAGGGTGGCCAGCAGATCGCGGGTGCGGCGCTCCATCTCCACCTCGTCCAGGACGCCGATCCGGGTGATCTCGCGGCCGAGGAAGAGATTGCCGACGACGTCGAGGTTGTCGCAGAGCGCGAGATCCTGGTAGACGGTGGCGATCCCCAGGTGCTGGGCGTCGTGCGGGCGGCCGATGTGGATGGGGCGACCCTGCCATTCGAGGGTGCCCGTGTCGGCCGGTTCGACGCCCGCGATCACCTTGACCAGGGTGGACTTCCCCGCGCCGTTGTCGCCCACGAGGGCGATGACCTCACCGGCGTGGATCTCCAGCTCGACGTCCGTGAGCGCCTGGACCGCGCCGAAGCGCTTGAAGACGCCACTCAGCGCCAGCAGGGGCGGGGCCGACGGTCGGGCCATCCGCGCCTCCCTTCATTCCGCGTCGTGCGGTGAGCCGTCCCGGTCGATGAGCCCGGCCTTGCGGCAGTCATCCGCGTACTTCTTGGTGCATATCTGATCGACGCGATACAGACCGTCCTTGATGACGGTGCTCTTGATGTTGTGCACGGTGACAGCCACCGGCTCGAGCAGTACCGCGGGGATGTCACGGGCGCTGGCGCTGTTGACCCGCTGCTTGGTGATCTTGCTGAGCGACTGGCCGCGTCCCACCGCGATGGCCATCTCCGCGGCGGTGTACGCCTCGGGCTTGAACGGCTTGTAGACGGTCATGTACTGGTCGCCCGCGAGGATCCGCTGAATGCCCGCGACCTCGGCATCCTGGCCGGTGACCGGGGGGATCGGATGGATCCGGGCCGCCTTGAGGGCGGTGATGACGCCCGAGGCCAGGCCGTCGTTGGCGGCGAGGACGCCGTCGATGCCGTAGGGACCCAGGGCGGCGATGGCGGCGGACATGTTGCGGTTGGCGTTCTCCGGGCGCCAGCCGACGGTCTCGTAGGACTTGGCGATCTTGACCTTGCCCCGGAGCACGGACCGCGCGCCCCGCTCGAACCAGCCCGCGTTGGGGTCGGTGTACGAGCCGTTCATCATGACGATCTGGCTGCTCCTGGCCTTCGGGCCGAGGGCCCTCAGCAGCGCCTCGCCCTGGAGCCTGCCGACGCTTCCGCCGTCGAAGGAGACATAGCCGGAGATGGGCCCCTCCGCGATACGGTCGTAGGCGATGATCGGGACATGGGCGCGGTGGGCCTGGACCACGGAGTGACGGACGGCCTTGGTGTCCACCGCGTCCAGGATGAGCACATCGATCCCGTTGGTGATCATGGCTTCGATCTGGAAGCGCTGGGCGGCCGGATCGTGCTGGGCGCTGGAGTAGCTCATCGTGCAGCGCGGGCACAGCTCCTTGACCCGCTGCTGGATCAGGGGCCTGTCGAAGCGCTCGAAACGGACGATCTCGTTCTCCGGGAGCAGCAGGCCGATCCGCAGGGACCCGTGGCGGTGGGTCCCGGCCACGCCCATCGTCTGGCCGAGCTGGGCCGCCTTGCCGCAGGCGGCGAGGGACACGGCCAGGACGAGGCCCACCGCGACGGCGACGGCCGCGCGGAGGCGGTCGCGTGTACGGGAGCGCGTACGGGAGCGCGTACGGGAACGCGTCGGGGGATGCGCCCGGGAGCGCGTACGGGAACGGATCACCGCCGGGCGCGCAGGGGAACTGCTCA
>NZ_JAAAYH010000644.1:0-3564 GCF_018035285.1 Streptomyces sp. MK37H
CTCCTCGTCCCGCTCCACCTCCGGCTGCGGGGTGAGCAGCCCCCGCAAGTCGCGGTCCACATACGAGGGCCGGTGCCCGGGCTCGGCGGCCAGCAGCTGTGCGGGCGTCGTCACCCCGGTCAGCACCAGCAACGAGTCCACCCCGCCCGCGTACGCGCCCTCGATATCGGTGTCCAGCCGGTCCCCGACCACCAGCGGCCGCCGGGCGCCGGTCCGCAGGATCGTCTCCCGGTGCATCGGCGGCAGCGGCTTCCCCGCGGCCTGCGGGGACGTGCCCGCCACGATGCGTACGACCTCCACCGCCGCGCCGTTGCCCGGGGCGATGCCCCGTCCGCTGGGGATCGTCAGGTCCAGGTTGGAGGCGAACCACGGCACTCCGCGCGCCACCGCGTACCCCGCCTCCATCAGCCGCGCCCAGGGCATGTCCGGCCCGCCGTACCCCTGGGCCACCGCCGCCGGGTCGTCGTCGGCCGAGTCCACCGGCGTCAGCCCGCGCTCGCGCAGCGCCACCCGCAGCCCCTCCCCGCCGATCACCAGCACCCTCGCCCCCTTCGGCAACTGCTCGGAGATCAGCCGGGCGACCGCCTGCGCGGAGGTGATCACATCGTCGGGGGTGGCGGGCATCCCGAGCCGGGTCAGATGCTCGGCCACCACCTCCGGCGTCCGCAGCGCGTTGTTGGTCACATACGCCAGCCGCATCCCGCCGTCCCGCGCGGTGACCAGCGACTCCACGGCATGGTCAATGGCCTCGCCGCCCGCGTACACCACCCCGTCGAGGTCCAGCAGAGCCGTGTCGTACGCCTCGTTCAGCGACTGCCGGCTGGACTCGGGCCGGGTGCGGACGGGCTGGTTCATGGGGGCCACTCCTCGCAGATCTGTGCGCTTCTCCCCGATCATCGCGTATCCCCGCGCGGGGCATAACATTCACTGATGAGCATTCCAGGGCCTGGCGGACAAGGTCTGCAGCTCACCCCCTTCCGGGGGCTGCGCTATGTCGCGGAGCGGGTCGGCAGTCTCGCCGCCGTCACCTCACCGCCCTACGACGTGGTGGTCAGGCCCGAGGGCCTGCGCGAGCTCGAGACGGCGGACCCGTACAACATCGTCCGGCTGATCCTGCCGCAGGCCGGGACCCCGGAGGCCCGCCACCGCCAGGCCGCCGAGACGCTGCGCCGCTGGCAGGCGGACGGAGTGCTCGCCCCGGACCCCGAACCCGCGCTCTACGTCTACGAGCAGCGCGACGGCCCGACCCTCCAGCGCGGGCTGATCGGCGCGCTGCGGCTGAGCCCCCGCGAGGAGGGCATCGTCCTCCCCCACGAGGAGGTCATGCCGCATATCGTCGAGGACCGAGCCGATCTGATGCGCGCCACCGCCGCCCATCTGGAGCCGCTGCTGCTCGCCTACCGCGGCAACGGGAACGGCACTTCGGGAAACGGGGCCTCAGTGAACGGAGCCGCCGGGCAGGGGACCGGCGGGGCGGCGCAGGTGATCGAACGCACCATCCTGCGCGAGCCGTTGCTCTCCACGACCACCGAGGACGGCGTCGACCACCATCTGTGGCGGGTCACGAACCCGGCCGACCTCGTGGAGGTCTCCACCGACCTCCGCCACCACCAGGCCCTCATCGCCGACGGGCACCACCGCTGGGCCACCTATCTGCGGCTGCGCGAGGAGCGACGGGAGCCCGGCCCCTGGGACTTCGGGCTCGTCCTGCTCGTCGACACCGCCCGCTATCCGCTCCGGGTCCGGGCCATCCACCGGCTGCTCCGCCGGCTGCCCCCGGACCAGGCGCTTCCGGCGGTGCGGCGCGCCTTCCGGGTGCGGACGATCGACGGCCCGCTGCCGCACGCCCTGGAGACGCTCGCCGAGGTGGCCGAGGCGGCGCGCGCCGAGCCCGGCGCGCCGAACGCCTTCCTGCTGGCCGGGGACGGCCGCTTCCACCTCCTGGACCGGCCGGATCCGGAGCTGCTGGCCCGTACGGTCCCCGACAGACGCCCGGCGGCTTGGCGGACGCTGGACGCGACGGTGCTCCACCACACCCTGCTGGACCATCTGTGGAACGTCCCGGACACGCCCGAGCACATCGGCTACCTCCACGACCCGACGGCGGCCGTCGAGCAGGCGGAGCGGCTGGGCGGCACGGCGGTGCTGATGCATCCGGTGCGCGAGGACGTCGTGCACGACCTGGCGCGGCAGGGAGTCGCGATGCCGCACAAGTCGACGTCCTTCGGGCCGAAGCCGGCGACGGGGCTGGTGCTGCGGAGCCTGACGCTGGGCTGAGCCCTTCGGGGGCGGACATGCGAGCGGACATGCGAAGGGGGCGGGATCCCGGTCCGGGGTCCCGCCCCCTCATGTCATGGCATCAGCGGTCGTCGCCATCCTCGTCGGACCCGGCTGCCTGGCCCTCGGACGTGGCCTCGGCCACCGGCTCGACGTCCTCGGCATCGTCGCCCTCGGGCTCGACCATGTCCCCGTCGGCCAGGAGCTCGTCGACCTCCGGCTCCTCGACCTCCGGCTCCTCGACTGTCGATTCCTCGACCGGCTGGCGGGCGTCGTCGTCCGCCGCCTCCTCGGGATCGAGGGCGTCCACGAACTCGACCCCGTCCAGCTCGGCGAGCCGGTCCGACGCGTCCGTGCTCCCGCTCTGATCCGCCTCCAGCGCCTTGGCGAACCACTCCCGGGCCTCGTCCTCGCGGCCGACCGCCAGCAGCGCGTCGGCGTACGCGTAGCGCAGCCGGGCGGTCCAGGGCTGGATGGAGTTCGAGGCCAACTCCGGGCTCTGCAGGGTGACCACGGCGGCGTCGGCCTGACCCATGTCGCGCCGGGCGCCGGCGGCCACCATCCGCATCTCGACCTGACCGGCCCGGTCCAGCTTCTGCACCTCCGGCTCACCGGCCATGGCCAGCGCCCGCTCGGGACGGCCCATGCCGCGCTCGCAGTCGGCCATCACCGGCCACAGCTCGGAGTTGCCGGTCATCCGGCGCGCGGCACGGAACTCCGCGAGCGCCTCGGCGTACTTCCCGACGGCGTACGAGGCGAAGCCCGCGGCCTCGCGCACGGCGGCCACCCGGGAGGCGAGCCGCAGGGCGACGCGCGAGTACTGGTACGCCCGCTCGGGTTCGTCGTCCAGCAGCTTGGCCACCATGACGAGGTTCTTCGCGACGTCCTCGGCGAGGGTCTTCGGCAGGCTCATCAGCTCCTGCCGCACGCCCTTGTCGATCTCCTCGCCGGTGACGTCCTCGGGGATCGGCAGCCGCCTGATCGGCTCACGGTCGCGGTCCCTGCCACGCTCTTCGCGACGCCCGTAGCCGCCGGTGCGGTCGTCACGGCGCTTGAACCCACCGCCGCCGCCGGAGCGCCGGTCGTCGCGGCCCCCGCCCTGACCGTACGGACGACGCGGACCGCGGTCGTCCCGACCACCCCGGAAACCACCGTCGCGGTCATCACGGCGAGGCCCACGCGCCCGGTCGTCGCGGCGGTCGTCACGACGATCGTCACGGCGGTCGTCCCGGCGGAACCCACCGCGGTCGTCATCACGACGGTACGAGGGCCGCTCATCACGGCGCT
>NZ_JAAAYH010000645.1:0-3558 GCF_018035285.1 Streptomyces sp. MK37H
ACATCGAGGCGGCGGGCCCGCTGTGGGCCGCCACCCACGGCGGTGTGCTGACCGGCCGGGCCGGGGAGCCGGAGGCGCGTCCGCACCAGGCGCAGACCTGGGGCCTGGGCCGGGTGCTCGCGCTCGAACACCCCAGGCGCTGGGGCGGGTTGGTGGATCTGCCCGAGGCGGCCGACGACGCCTCCGTGGACCGGCTGGCCGCCGTGCTCTCCGGGCTGCCGCACGAGGAGGGCGACGGGCACGAGGACCAGGTGGCGGTACGCGCCTCCGGTACGTACGCCCGCCGGCTGATCCGCGTCCCGCTGGAGGCGGAGCCCGCCGTACGGGAGTGGAATCCGCGCGGCACCGTGCTGATCACCGGTGGAACGGGCGGCATCGGTGCGCAGGTGGCCGACTGGTTCGCCCGCAATGGCGCCGGGCATCTGCTGCTCACCAGCCGCCGTGGCCCCGACGCCCCTGGCGCTGCCGAACTGCGCGCGAAACTGGAGGAGTTGGGCGTCGCTGTTACCCTCACGGCCTGCGACATGGCGGACCGCGACGCGGTGGCCGCGCTGGTGGCGGGCGTCCCCGAGGACCGGCCGCTCACCGCGGTCGTCCACACCGCGGGCGTTCCCCAGACGTACGTATCCGTCACCGACACCACGGCGGAGGACGTGGCCCGCATCACCTCCGGCAAGGTGGCGGGCGCGGTGCACCTGGACGAGGTGCTGGGGGACACCCCGCTGGACGCGTTCGTGGTCTTCTCGTCCAACGCGGCCGTCTGGGGCAGCGGTGGCCAGGGCGCGTACGCCGCGGGCAACGCCTTCCTCGATCTGTTCGCCGAGGCACGGCGCGCCCGTGGCCGGACGGCCACGTCCGTCGCCTGGGGCGCCTGGGGCGGTGGCGGCATGATGGCGCTCGACGGGGCCACCGAGTACATGGAGCGGCGCGGTGTCCTGGAGATGGCGCCCGAGCTGGCCATCTCCGCGATGGTGCAGGCCGTGGAGCACGACGAGACCTTCGTGGCCGTCGCGGACGTCGAGTGGGAACGGCTCGTGCTCGGCTTCACCGCCGCCCGGCCCAGCCCGCTGCTGGCCGAATTGCCCGAGGTCCGGCGCGCCCTGCGCGAGGCCGAGGGCGGCGGCGCCGAGGATGCCACCACGGGTGCGGCGCTGACCGCCCGGCTCACCGGGCTGTCGGAGAACGACCAGCTCAAGGAGTTGCTGGAGCTGGTGCGTACCGAAGTGGCGGTCGTACTGGGCCACTCCGGCACCGAGGGTATCGAGGCGGGCATGGCCTTCAAGGAGATCGGTTTCGACTCCTTGACCGCGGTCGAGCTGCGCAATCGGCTGGCCGCCGCCACCGGGCTCCGCCTCCCCGCCAGCCTCGTCTTCGACCACACCACGCCCGCCGCCCTGGCCCGGCATCTGCGGACCCAGGTCGTACCGGAGTCGCGCGGTGGCGCCGCGGAGTCCGTGCTCGGCGGACTGGAGGTGCTGGAGGCCGGTGTCGCCGGGCTGGTCGGCGACGGCGAGAGCGCGGTGAAGGTCGCGGAACGCCTCGAAGCCCTGGTCTGGAAACTGCGTGACAGCGGCGTGGTGCCGGGCGAGGGAACGGCGGCGACCGTCGGCTCCGGACCCGAGGCGGCCGAAGACGACCTCGCATCGGCATCGGCCGAGGAAATGTTCGACTTGCTCGATAAGGAATGGGGGGATTCCTGACCCATGCCCGGCATCGGAATGGGCAATCGGCGCCCGCAGCACGGTCTCGACGCGACGCGAGTGGGGAATTAGAGGCAATGGCGGAGAACGAAGAGAAACTGCTCGCCTATCTCAAGCGGGTGACCGGCGACCTGCGGCAGACCCAGCGCCGGCTGCGCGAGGCGGAGGCCGCGAACCGTGAGCCGATCGCCATCGTCGGCATGGCCTGCCGCTATCCGGGCGGGGTGAACTCTCCCGAGGAGCTGTGGGAGCTGGTCGCCGAGGGCCGGGACGCGATCACCGCATTCCCCACCGACCGAGGCTGGGACATCGACGGCGAATACGACCCCGACCCCACCCACACCGGGAAGAACTATGTGCACGGCGGCGGATTCCTGCACGACGCCACCGCATTCGACGCGGGATTCTTCGGCATTTCGCCACGCGAGGCGCTGGCCATGGACCCCCAGCAGCGGCTGCTTCTGGAGGGCGCCTGGGAGCTTTTCGAACGCGCCGGAATCGACCCGAAATCCCTCAAGGGCAGCCCCACCGGCACGTTCATCGGCTTCAGTTCGATGGACTACGGCTGGAAGCTCCAGGCCATACCCGAGGTCGTCGAGGGCTATTACGCCACCGGCAACTTCGCGAGCGTCATGTCCGGCCGGGTCGCGTACACCTTCGGCCTGGAGGGGCCCGCCGTCACCGTGGACGCCGCCTGCTCGTCGTCCATGGTGGCCCTGCACCTGGCCGCCCAGGCGCTGCGCTCGGGCGAATGCTCCCTCGCGGTGGCCGGTGGCGTGACCGTGATGTCCACCTCCATCGGCTACGCCGAGTTCAGCCGCCAGCGGGCGCTGTCCCCCGACGGCCGCTGCCGCGCCTTCGCCGCCTCCGCCGACGGCTTCGGCCCGGCCGAGGGGCTGGGGCTGCTGCTGGTCGAGCGGCTGTCCGACGCGCGCCGCAACGGCCACGAGGTGCTGGCCGTCGTCCGCGGCTCCGCCGTCAACCAGGACGGCGCGAGCAACGGCCTGACTGCCCCCAACGGCCCCTCCCAGGAACGAGTCATCCGCGCCGCTCTCCGCAACGCCCAGGCCGCCCCCGACCAGATCGACGCGGTGGAGGCGCACGGCACGGGCACCACCCTGGGCGACCCCATCGAGGCCCATGCCCTGTTCGCCACGTACGGGGAGCGGCGTCCAGCGGACCGGCCGCTGTGGCTGGGCTCCGTCAAGTCGAACATCGGGCACACCTCGGCGGCGGCGGGCGTGGCGGGCGTCATAAAGATGACACAGGCGATGCGCCACGGACTGCTCCCCAGGACGTTGCACGTGGACGAGCCGACCCCGCACGTCGACTGGTCGTCGGGCGCCGTGCGGCTACTCACCGAACCGGTGGACTGGGCGACGGACGGCCGCCCGCGCCGGGCCGCGGTCTCGGCGTTCGGCATCAGCGGCACGAACACCCACGTGATCCTCGAAGAGCCGCAGCCCGCGGAGGAGGACGCGGAGCCGGAGGAGCCCCCGGCCGCCGAGGCGGCGTCCGGACTCACGGCGAACGCCGTTCCGTGGGTGGTCTCCGGCCGCTCCGAGGCCGGACTGCGGGCCCAGGCCGCGCGCCTGGCGGCGTTCACCGGTGACGGGGACGAGGTGGCGCCGCTGACGGATGTGGGCTGGTCGCTCACGGCCACCCGCGCCGCGCTGGAACACCGTGCCGTGGTCCTCGCGGTCGACCGCGACAGCGCCCGGACCGGGCTCGCCATGCTCGCCTCCGGCGACTCGGCCCCGCAGGTGGTCCGGGGCGTGGCCGCCATGGACGAGGCGGAAGCCGAACTCGCGTGGCGGACCGCCCTGGTGTTTCCGGGTCAGGGGTCGCAGTGGCGGGG
>NZ_JAAAYH010000646.1:0-3552 GCF_018035285.1 Streptomyces sp. MK37H
CTGACCCGGGACCCCACCGGGCAGGTCGTCTTCACCCTCGACGACGACGTGGCCGTCCTGCCGCTCGCCGAGGGCGGTGAGGTCACCGTGTGGACCGACCGCGACCGCACGGCGGATCTGCGGGCCCGGCGCGGCATCGCGCTGCTGGCGAGCGACGGCGCCCCGGCGCAGGTCCGGTTCACCCTGCCGCTCACCGGGGACCACCCCGCGCCCGGCCCGATCGGGCTGCTCGTGGAGTTGGACGCGCCCGCCGCGTCCGCGCCGTCGTGGCTGCCCGGCGCGGTCGCCGACGTACCCTCTCCAGCCGAGCTGACCTGGTCCTGGTTCCGGCCGGGCACGGACACCTCCGGTGCGTATCAGAAGGTCGAGGACGGCACGGGCGGGCTCAGACGGTCCGGTGTGGTCCGGCTCCATCCCCCGGCCGACTGGTCCACGCGGGACACCGGGGTCCTGGTGTCCACCCCGGCCGCCACCTACGCGGCCCCGCCCCGCCTGCGCCAACTCGCCGTCAACGCCTCCGCCGCACGCCACTGCCGGCACCGCACCGTGAGCGGCGCCGACCTTCAGGACCAGATCGGCGCCTGGCTCCGGCTGCCCGGCCAGCATCTCGTCCTGCCGGACGCCGCCGACCGCCTCCTGGAGGCGACGCTGCGCCTGGCGGGCCAGGAGTGGTGGCCGGCACCGGACTTCACCTTCGGCTCCCCGGCCGACCGGATCTTCGTGCTCGACCGGGCCGAGGGCGCGCTGGTGTTCGGCGACGGACTCACCGGGCGCATCCCCCACCCGGATCCGGACGCGCACATCGACTATGTGACCGGCGGCGGCCGGATCGGCAACGGCGGCATGACCGGCAACTGGCTGCCGGCCCAGGACCTTCCGGGAGCGGTCTCGGCCGCCAACCTCGTACGGGCCGAAGGCGGCACCGACCCCGAGACCGTCACCGAGGCGCGCCGCCGTGCCGCAGCCTCCCTGGGGGAGGTGACCCGCTCGGTCACCGCCGAGGACTACGTCACGCTGGCGCGTACGACACCGGGCGTCGCCATCGCCCGTGCCTACCCGGCCGTCGGCGCGCACCCCGGCTTCCCGTGTGCCACGGTGCCCGGCGCGGTGACCGTCCATATCGTCCCGGCCGCGCCCCGGGACGACCTCACCCGCGAGGACTTCGTGGCCGCGCCGCTCCCCGACCCCGGCATGCTGCGCGCGGCCGCCGCCCACCTCGAACAGGCGCGGCTGCTCACCTCCGAGGTCTTCGTCCGCGCGCCCCGCTACCGCGAGGTGACGCTGCGCGTGACCCTGTCGGGCGACCCGGCGGACGTCACCCGCGTGTCCACCGCGCTCACCGCCGCGCTGCGCCGCTTCCTCGACCCGCTCGTGGGCGGTGAGGACCAGGACGGCTGGCCGTTCGGACAGCCGCTGCGGCCCTCGGCCCTGCTGCGGGCCGCACAGCGGGCGCTGGGCGACCTCGCGGACGTCGCCGCCGTGGCGATCGGCCTCGACGGGGTGGACCCGGACGGGACTTTCGAGGAGTGCGACGAGGTGCCGCTCGGCGCCGGGGAGCTTCCCGTCCTGCGCACGGTCCACACCCGGGTCGTGCCCGCCGTAGAACCGGGGGAGGGGCTGGCATGACCGGCGAGGTGTGGTGGGAGAGGGACGCACGGGAACGGGACCGCGAGGACGGGCGGATCGTGCCCGGCCCCGGCCCGACCGGCGTCCAGCCCGAACTGGTCGACGCGACCCGTGAGGCCGTACGCGCCGACGTCCGCGCCCGGATCGCGGGCTACACCCCGGACTGGACCGACCCCGACCGGCAGGACGCCGGTGTCGCCCTCGTCCGCCTCTTCGGCACCCAGGCCGAACCCGTGCTCGGCCGCGTCAACCGGCTGCCGGAGAAGGTGCTGGCCGAACACCTGGCGACGGCGGGCGTGCGGCGCCGCCCGGCCGGTGCGGCGGCGACGCTGTTGGAGTTCACCGTCAACCCGCCCGACGGCGCCTCGGTGCTCGTCCCCGCCGGGTTCCAGAGCGCCGCCTCGACCCCGGCGGGCCAGGTCGTCTACGAGACGGACCAGGACCTGTACGCCACCCCCGCCACCCTCGCCGATCTCGCCGTCCAGGAGGCCGGAACGATCCAGGCCCTGCCGCTGGGACCGGCCGGGCCCAGCCGTCCCTTCGAGCCCTTCGGCCGCGATCCGCGGCCCGGCAACGCGCTGTGGATCGGACTCGCCGGACCGGCCGCCCCCTACCCGCGGCTGTCGCTGGGCTTCGTGGTCCTCGCCGCTCCGCCCGCCCCCGCGGCCTCCGGCGGCACCGCGCCCCTGCCACTGCCGCCCGCGCCGCTGCTGCGCTGGGACGTGCTGGACGGCAGGCGGCTCGTCCCCGCCGAGCTGATGCGGGACTCCACGGCCGGGTTCGGCGCCAGTGGGACCGTCGAGCTGAGGGTCCCGCGGTCATGGCAGCCGGGCAGCCCCTCCGGCACCCGGCCCCGGCTGTGCTGGCTGCGTCTGCGGATCGCGCACGGCGCCTTCGCCGGACCCGCGCCCGTGCTGTCCGGGCTGCGGCTGAACGTGGTCGCCGCCACCGCCGCCCGCACCATCCGCGACGAGCCGCTGCGGCCCGTCCAGGATCCGGCGGCCACCGGGCTGCGGCGCATGAAGCTCAGCCAGGTGCCCATCCTCGCCGGAACGGTGGTCATCGAGGTGGACGACGACACGGGCGGCGATGTATTCGGCACCACGGCCGGCACATCGGCCGGAACCTCGTCCCGGTGGCGTGAGGTGGAGAGCCTGGCCGGGTACGGCGCCGACGACCGGGTGTTCACCGTGGACCACGAGAGCGGCGAGGTGACCTTCGGGGACGGCGTCAGCGGCGCGGCCGTCCCGCCCGGCTTCCGCAACGTCCGCGCCGTGCGCTACCGCGTGGGCGGCGGCAGCGCCGGGGCCGTAGCGGCGGGCGCGGTCAACGGGGTGGTGACCGCGCTGCCGTTCGTCACCGGCGTGAGCAACCCCTTCCCGGCCTCCGGCGGAACGGACGCCGAGCCCGACGCCCACGCCATGCGCCGCGGCGCCGGTGAACTGCGCGCCCGCGGCCGGGCCGTGGCCCCGGCCGACTACGGGCAGCTCGCCCCCCGCGCGCCCGGCGCCTCGGTGGCCCGGGCCCGGGGCGTGCCCGGTCTGCACCCCGACTTCGCCGGGGTGCCGATCCCGGGCGTGGTGGGCGTCCTCGTCGTACCGCCCGTAACTCCGGGCGGTGACCCGGACGAACCGCCGGTCGCCACCGCCGCGACCCTGAAGGCCGTCGCCGACTTCCTCTCGCGCGAGGCCGCCCCCGCCGGGGTCACGGTGGTCGCCGCCCCCGTGCCGTACCGCCGCGTCGGAGTGGAGGCCTGGGTGGCCCTCGACCCGGACCTCGACCGGGCCGCCGTCCTGGCCCGGGCCGGGGACGCGGTGCGCACCTACCTCGATCCGCTGCGCGGCGGGGAGGACGGCGCGGGCTGGCCCTTCGGCGGCGCGCTGCGCCACACGGCCCTGGTCCGGCGGCTCCTGGCGGTCGACGGGG
>NZ_JAAAYH010000647.1:0-3520 GCF_018035285.1 Streptomyces sp. MK37H
CACCAGCTGCGGCCGCTGCCCGCGCAGCTCCATCAGCTTGCGGCCCATCTGCAGATTGAGCAGCTGATCCGCGCCGCCCAGCTCCACATCGCACTCCAGGGCCACCGAGTCGAGGGCCTGCGCGATCGGGTACAGCAGCTCGGACATGGTCAGCCCGGAGCCGGCGGCCAGCCGGTTGCGGAAGTCCTCGCGCTGCAGCAGCTGGGAGACCGGCACCTGGGAGAGCAGCCCCAGCAGCTCCGGGAAGGTGTACGGCGCCAGCCACTCGCTGTTCTGCCGGAAGTTGACCTTCTCGAAGTCGAAGAAGGGCCGGACCTGGTCCTGGTAGCCCGCGAGGTTCCGGGCGATGTCCTCGTCGGTCAGCGGCGGGCGCTCCGCCGTACGGCCCGACGGGTCGCCGATCTTGGCCGTGAAGTCGCCGATCAGCAGCGTGACGTCATGCCCCATGCGCTGGAAGCGGTTGAGGATGATCATCGGCACCACATGGCCGAGGTGCACATCGGCGGCCGTCGGGTCGATGCCCAGCTTGATGGCCAGGCCCTGGCCGGCGCCGCGGCGCTCCTCGATCCGCTTGGCCAGCTCCGCCACGCCGGGCAGGATCTCGACCGTACGGGACGCGATCAGCTCGGCCTGCTCCGTCGGCGAGAGGTCCGTCAGGTCGATATAGCGCCGCGAGCCCGTCTCCTCGAGCAGCCGCTCGACGGTCTTGTCGGAGGAGAGGTCCTGGCTGAGGAGCTCGCTGGCGCGGGCGACGGATTCGCCGAGGCGTGTCATGGCGTTCCTGGGGATAGGCGAAACAGATATGGACGGATTCGAAACGGTCGCTTCGGATGGGCGTGGACCAGTCTATTCGGCTCCTCACACCCCCTTGCTGACCGAGCTCATATTGAAGTCCGGAATGCGCAGCGGCGGCACCGCGGCGCGGTTGAAGTAGTCGCTCCACTCCCGCGCCAGCGTCCGCTCGGTGCGGCCCGCCTCGGTGGCACGGGCGAGCAGATCCACCGGCGACTCGTTGAACCGGAAGTTGTTCACCTCGCCGACTACCTCGCCGTTCTCCACGAGATAGACACCGTCCCTGGTCAGCCCGGTGAGCAGCAGCGTCGCCGGGTCGACCTCGCGGATGTACCACAGGCAGGTCAGCAGCAGACCCCGCTCGGTCGACGCGACCATCTCCTCCAGCGAGCGGGTGCCGCCCGCGTCCACGATGAGGTTGTCGACCGCGGGGGCGAGCGGCAGCCCGGTGAGAGCGGATGTGTGCCGGGTGGTGATCAGCTGCTGGAGCACCCCGTCACGGACCCAGTCGGTGGCGGACAGCGGCAGACCGTTGTCGAAGACCGACGCGTCGTCCCCGGACGAGTGCGCGATCACGAACGGCGCCGCCTCAAGACCCGGCTCGGCCGGGTCGCTGCGCAGTGTGAAGGGCAGCTCGGACAGCTTCTCGCCGACCCGGGTGCCACCGCCCGGCTTGCTGAAGACCGTACGGCCCTCCGCCGCGTCCCGGGCCGAGGACGACCACAGCTGGTCGATCAGCAGATCGGCCACGGCGCTCGGCGGCAGCAGCGTCTCGTAGCGGCCGGCCGGCAGCTCGACCCTGCGCTCGGCCCAGGCGAGCCGCTGGGCGAGCTCGGCGTCGATCGCGGCCGGGTCCACATCGGTGAAGTCGCGGGTGGCCCGCCCGGCCCAGGCCGACCGCGTCCGGTCCGGTGACTTGGCGTTGACCTCGAGCGTCCCGGTGGGCTGGTCATGGCGCAGCCGCAGCCCGGTGGAGCTGCCGAGATAGCTGGAGACCAGCTCGTGGTGGGCGAATCCGTACAGCTCCCGGCCGCCCGCGCGGGCCCGGGCGAAGGACTCGCCGAGGGCGGGGGCGAAGCCGGTGAACACCTCGGAGGAGGTCACGGCGGGGGAGTCGGTGAAGCCGGGGGAGACCGCCGCGCCCGGATCCCGCTCCACCAGCGGCTGGGCGTCCTCGGCCGGCTCCGCCTCCCGCGCCGCCGCCTCGGCGGCCCGGACCAGCGGCTCCAGCTCCTCGGCGGTGACCGCGGACCGGGACACCACGCCCGAGGCGGTGCCCTGCCCGCCGTTCACGGTGGCCACGACGGTCAGGGTGCGGCCGCGGGTGACACCATTGGTCGTCAGGGCGTTGCCCGCCCAGCGCAGATTGGCCGTCGAGGTCTCGTTGGCGATCACCACACAGCCGTCCGCGCGGGACAGCTCCAGGGCGCGCTCGACGATCTCATGGGGCTTCACGCTCATCGTCCGGCCTCCTGGGTGGTGTTGAGGATGTTGACCCCGCGGAACAGCGCCGACGGGCAGCCGTGCGAGACCGCCGCGATCTGCCCGGGCTGAGCCTTGCCGCAGTTGAAGGCGCCGCCCAGGACATACGTCCGCGGGCCGCCCACGGCCGTCATCGAACCCCAGAAGTCGGTGGTGGTGGCCTGGTAGGCGAAGTCGCGCACCTGCCCGGCGAGAGCGCCGTTCCTGATGCGATACGCCCTCTGCGCCGTGAACTGGAAGTTGTACCGCTGCATATCGATCGACCAGGAGCGGTCGCCGACCAGATACAGACCGTTCTCGACGTCCCCGATCAGCTCCTCCGTCGAGGGGCCGCCGGGGGCGGGCTGCAGCGATACGTTCGCCATCCGCTGCACCGGCACATGGCCGGGCGAATCGGCGAAGGCGCAGCCGTTCGACCGCTCGAAACCGGTCAGCCGGGCGATCCGGCGGTCCAGCTGATAGCCGACGAGCGTGCCGCCCTTCACCAGGTCCCAGGACTGGGCGGCCACGCCTTCGTCGTCGTAGCCGATGGTGGCCAGCCCGTGCTCGGCGGTCCGGTCCCCGGTCACATTCATGACCTCGGAGCCGTACTTCAGCTTTCCGAGCTGGTCGAAGGTGGCGAAGGAGGTGCCCGCGTACGCCGCCTCGTAACCGAGCGCGCGGTCCAGCTCGGTGGCGTGGCCGATCGACTCATGGATGGTCAGCCACAGATTGGACGGGTCCACCACCAGGTCGTACGACCCGGCCTCGACGGATGGCGCCCGCATCTTCTCGGCCAGCAGCTCCGGGATCTCCGCCAGCTCCGCGTCCCAGTCCCAGCCGCCCGGACCGGGCCCGCCGGGCCCGCCGGTCAGATACTCCCAGCCGCGCCCGGCCGGCGGGGCCAGGGTCCGCATCGAGTCGAACTCCCCGCTCGCCGGATCCACGGCCACGGCGGTCAGCTGCGGATGCAGCCGCACCCGCTGCTGGGTGGTCACGGTGCCCGCCGTGTCCGCGTAGAACTTGTTCTCCTGCACGGTCAGCAGCGACGCGTCCGCGTGCGCGACCCCATCGGCCGCGAGCAGCCGCTGGCTCCACTCGGCGAGCAGTCCGGTCTTGTCGGAGTCGGCCACATCGAACGGGTTGACCTCATACGAGGACACCCAGGTCTTGTCGGCATGCACCGGCTCGTCCGCCAACTCCACCCGCTCATCGGACCCAGCCGCCTCGATCACCTTGGCCGACAGCTTCGCCATCGCCACCGCCT
>NZ_JAAAYH010000648.1:0-3515 GCF_018035285.1 Streptomyces sp. MK37H
AGCCGAACGCGAGGCGATACCCGGGGACGCGGACGCGAGCGAGTCCGTACGCCAGTGGTGCCTGGCCCATCTCGCGCCCTACCGGGCGGCCCTGACCTGGCTGACCACCGATGCCCATGTCGTGGACACCACGGGGCTCACCCCGCGCCAGACCGCCCAGCACATCGCCGGCGCGGTCCGCGAGGGCGCCGGGATCTGCGACATCGTGCAGACCCCGGAGCCGAGGGCGGAGACACTGGCCGCCGGGGTCCTGCTCTTCGACGAGGAGGACCGGGTGCTGCTCGTCGACCCCACCTACAAGCCCGGCTGGGAGTTCCCCGGCGGCGTCGTCGAGCCGGGCGAACCCCCGATGTGCGCCGGGGTGCGCGAGGTCACCGAGGAGCTGGGGGTACGGCTGGACGAACCGCTGCGGCTGCTGGTGGCCGACTGGGAGCGCCCCCAGCCGCCCGGTTACGGGGGCCTGCGGCTGCTCTTCGACGGCGGCAAGCTCTCCAGCGCGGCCGCCCGGGAGGTGCTGCTGCCCGGCTCCGAACTGCGTGGCTGGCGCTTCGTCACCGAGAGCGAGGCCGCCGCGCTGCTGCCACCGGTGCGGCTGAGCCGGCTGCGCTGGGCGCTGCGCGCCCGTGAGCAGGGCCGCCCGCTGTACCTCGAAGCGGGCGTCCCCACGGGCTGACCAGGCCGGCCCAGCCCGTGGGGCCGCCCGCCGACCGGGTGCGAGGTGAAGGGGGATCAGCCCTTGCCCGCCGCGTACATCCCCAGGAACAGCGCCTCGGTGAGCGAGAGCTTCTCCAACTCCTCCGGCGAGACGCTCTCGTTGACCGCGTGGATCTGCGCCTCCGGCTCGCTCAGCCCGATCAGCAGGATCTCCGCCTCCGGGTAGAGCGAGGCCAGCGTGTTGCACAGCGGGATCGAGCCGCCCTGCCCGGCGATCGCCATCTCCTGCCCGTCGTACGCCAGGCGCATCGCCTCCCGCATCGCCGCGTACGCCGGGCTCGTGGTGTCCGCGCGGAACGGCTGGCCCTGGCCGATCTGCTCCACCGACAGCCGCGCGCCCCACGGCACCGAGGACCGGAGGTGCTCGGCGAGCAGCTGGTTGGCCTCGGCCGCGTCCACGCGCGGCGGCACCCGCAGGCTGATCAGCGCCCGCGCGCCCGCCTGGACGGACGGGGTGGCGCCGACCACCGGCGGGCAGTCGATGCCGAGCACGGTGACCGCCGGGCGCGCCCAGATGCGGTCGGCGACCGTACCGGAGCCGATCAGCCCGACCCCGTCGAGCACCTTGGCGTCCTTGCGGAACTCCTCGTCCGGGTACTGCAGCCCGTCCCAGGCCGCGTCCGCGTCGAGGCCCTTGACGGTCGTCGAGCCGTCCTCGGCGCGCAGCGAGTCCAGGACGCGGATCAGCGCGGCGAGCGCGTCCGGGGCCGCCCCGCCGAACTGGCCGGAGTGCAGATTGCCCTCCAGGGTCTCCACCGAGACCCGCAGCAGCGTCATCCCGCGCAGCGTGGCCGTGACCGTCGGCAGCCCGACCCGGAAGTTGCCCGCGTCGCCGATCACGACCGCGTCGGCGGTCAGCAGCTCCGGATGGGCCTCGGCGTAGCGCTCCAGACCGCCCGTGCCCTGCTCCTCCGAACCCTCCACGATCACCTTGACGCTGACCGGGACCCCGCCGTTCGCCTTGAGCGCGCGCAGGGCGGTGAGATGCATGATCACGCCGCCCTTGCAGTCCGCGGCGCCCCGCCCGTACCAGCGGCCGTCGCGCTCGGTCAGCTCGAAGGGCGGGGTGTGCCAGGCGTCCTCGTCCAGCGGGGGCTGCACGTCGTAGTGCGCGTAGAGCAGCACGGTCGGGGCACCGGCCGGACCGGGCAGGAAGCCGTAGACGGACTGGGTGCCGTCGGGCGTGTCCAGCAGCGCCACGTCCTCGAACCCCTCGGCGCGCAGCGCGTCGGCGACCCACCGGGCGGCCGCCTCGCATTCGCCGGGCGGGAACTGCGCCGGGTCCGCCACCGACTTGAAGGCCACCAGCTCGGCCAGCTCGGCCCTGGCGCGCGGCTGCAGGGCGGCGACGGTGGCGGCGAGAGGCGCCTTCTCCATGGGAGACCCTCCTGGGGGTGCGACGGGCCGGCGGCGGGATGCGCGGCGATGGGCACGTATGTACGGCTTGATGCCGCGTGGCCGATCATCCCACAGCGGGGTCATCCGCCGGGGAGCCGTAGGATGCCGGGTAGGCGCATCAGGTCGGTCGATTGGGAGCGGATCCACACGTGAGCAGCGACAACGCAGCCCCGGACAATGAGACGGTATGGGACGTCGTCGTGGTGGGCGCGGGCCCCGCGGGTGCCTCCGCGGCCCATGCCGCCGCCTGCGCCGGGCGCCGGGTGCTGTTGTTGGAGAAGGCCGAGCTGCCGCGCTACAAGACCTGCGGCGGTGGCATCATCGGTCCCTCGCGAGACGCCCTTCCGCCGGGTTTCGAACTGCCGCTGCGCGAGCGGGTGCACGCGGTCACGTTCTCGCTGAACGGCAAGCTGTCCCGCACCCGCCGCTCCAAGCACGCGCTCTTCGGGCTGATCAACCGGCCGGAGTTCGACGCGGCCCTGGTCGACGCCGCCAAGGACGCGGGCGCCGAGGTCCGTACGGGCGTCGCGGTCACCCGCGTCGAGCAGCACGGCCCGGCCGTGCCCGACCGGCGCACGGTCGCCGTGGTGCTCTCCGACGGTGAGACGGTGCTGGCGCGGGCCGTGGTCGGCGCCGACGGCAGCGCGAGCCGCATAGGCGCGCATGTCGGCGTGAAGCTGGACCAGGTGGATCTCGGCCTGGAGGCGGAGATCCCCGTTCCGGAGACCGTCGCGGAGGACTGGGCGGGCCGGGTGCTCATCGACTGGGGCCCGATGCCGGGGAGTTACGGCTGGGTCTTTCCCAAGGGCGACACCCTTACCGTCGGCGTCATCTCGGCGCGCGGCGAGGGCGCCGGGACCAAGCGCTACCTGGAGGACTTCATCGCCCGGCTCGGCCTCGCCGGATTCGAGCCGAGCATCTCCTCCGGCCATCTGACCCGCTGCCGCGCCGACGACTCGCCGCTGTCGCGCGGCCGGGTCCTGGTGTGCGGCGACGCGGCCGGGCTGCTGGAGCCGTGGACCCGCGAGGGCATCTCCTACGCGCTGCGCTCGGGCCGGCTGGCGGGGGAGTGGGCGGTGCGCGTCGCCGAGGCACACGACGCGGTGGACGCCCGCCGCCAGGCCCTGAACTACGCATTCGCGATCAAGGCGGGGCTCGGCGTGGAGATGGGCGTCGGCCGCCGACTGCACACGGTCTTCGCTCGCCGCCCCGGGATGTTCCACGCGGCGATCACCGGCTTCCGCCCGGCATGGCGCGCCTTCACGAAGATCACCCGTGGTACGACCACGCTGGGCGACCTCGTCCGCACCCACCCGGCCGCCCGCCGCGCCCTGGGGGCGATGGACCGGGGCTAGGGGCCAGGGGGTCCGACGGATCCTGACGCCTGCGGCGGGCTGCTCCCC
>NZ_JAAAYH010000649.1:0-3510 GCF_018035285.1 Streptomyces sp. MK37H
CCTATGGCGGCTGACCGGAGCTGACCGGACCCTGAACAGGGCTTTTGCCTTTCTCTTTACTCTCTCATGGGGATTCCTGTACTCTCTTTTACGCGGAGGGGAGTACTCCTTAGCGGTGTTCCCGTCACCACGGATTCCGTCCGGCACCAGGAGGCCGGACGGAATCCCGGGACACCGGTCCATGGCTCGGTCATGGGCGGAAGAGACCTCCGGCAGCGACGACGCTGAGCCTGCCGTACGAATGCCGGAGGAACCGTGGACGTATCCGTGACCATGTGGGGGCTGACGATCATCGGCCTCTGCGCCCTGATCGCCGTCGACTTCTTCATAGGCGGCCGCAAACCGCATGAGGTCTCCATCAAGGAGGCCGGGATCTGGACCGCCGTCTGGGTCGCCCTCGCCGGGCTCTTCGGGCTCGGGCTGCTGGTCTTCGCGGGCGGCCAGCCCTCCGGCGAGTTCTTCGCGGGCTTCATCACCGAGAAGTCGCTGAGCGTCGACAACCTCTTCGTCTTCGTCCTGATCATGGCGAAGTTCGCCGTGCCGACGATCTACCAGCAGCGCGTGCTGATGGTGGGTGTGCTGATCGCCCTGGTGCTGCGCGCGGTCTTCATCGCCGCCGGCGCCGCGATCGTCTCGACCTTCGCCTGGGTCTTCTACATCTTCGGCGCCTTCCTCATCTGGACGGCCTGGAAGCTCATCCAGGAGGCGCGGGCCGATGAGGAGGAAGAGGAGTTCGAGGAGAACCGGCTGCTCAAGGCGGTCGAGAAGCGGTTCCCGTCCACCGACCGGTACCACGACACCAAGCTGTTCATCGTGGAGAACGGCAAGCGGCTGATGACCCCGATGCTGATCGTCATGCTGGCGATCGGCACCACCGACGTCCTCTTCGCGCTGGACTCGATACCCGCGATCTTCGGCCTCACCCAGGACCCGTACATCGTCTTCACCGCCAACGCCTTCGCGCTGATGGGCCTGCGCCAGCTGTACTTCCTCATCGGCGGCCTGCTCAAGAAGCTGGTCCACCTCTCGTACGGGCTGTCGATCATCCTCGGCTTCATCGGCGTCAAGCTGGTGCTGCACGCGCTGCACGAGTCCGGGGTGCATGTCCCGGAGATCAGCATCCCGGTCTCGCTCGGCGTCATCTGCGCGGTGCTCGCCGTCACCACGGCCACCAGTCTGTACGCCTCGAAGAAACAGGCCCTGGCAGAGGCGGGGAGCGGGGAGGGCCGGGCACGGGACAAGGACAGCGTCGACGTCTGACGGCGCCCGCGGCGTCACCGCCCTGACGGCGCACGAGAGCGCCCCAGGCGTCCGACAGCTGTCCGTCCCGGCCCGGGGGACGGGCTCACACAGCCGCCTCCCCGGCCTCCAGAGGCCGTACGGCCGACCGTCCACCATCCGGACGGTCGGCCGTCGGCCGTGTCTCCGGCAGCAGGGCGAAGCAGCCCAGGCTCAGCAGTGCCACGGCGATCAGATACGCGGCGACGCCCCAGGGCGGACCGTCGCCGTGGGACACCGCCGTCGCCACGATCGGCGTGAGCGCCCCGCCCAGGACGCCCGCGAGGTTGTAGCCGAGCGCCGCCCCCGTACAGCGCACCCGCGCCTCGAACAGCTCGGGCAGATAGGCCGAGGTCACGGCGAACATGGTGATGAAGGCGAGCAGCGCGCCCAGGAAGCCGAGGAACATCAGCGGCGGCTCACCCGTGCGCAACAGCGCCACCAGCGGAAACATCCACACCACGATGGCCACACACCCCACCAGGCACATCGGCCGCCGCCCGAAGCGGTCGCCGAGATGGGCCGCCAGGGGCGTCAGGGCACCCAGGACCGCCACGGCCGCCATGATGCAGCCCAGCAGGGTGGTGCGGGCCACCCCGAGCCGCTCCGTGCCGTACGCAAGGGACCAGGTCGTGACCGCGTAGAAGACGGCGTAGCCCACCGCCAGCCCGCCCGCGGTCAGCAGGACCAGCCGCCAGTGGCCGCGCACCACCTCGGCCAGCGGCGCGGCGGCTTGCTCGCCGCGCTCGGCCAGCTCGCGGAACCGCGGGGACTCGGTCACCTGGGCCCGCAGCAGCAGCCCGGCGCCCGCCAGCAGCCCCGCGCCCCAGAACGGCACCCGCCACCCCCAGGACCGGAACTCGCCGTCGCTGAGCGTGGCCGACAGGGCCAGCATCGTGCCGTTGGCCAGCAGAAAGCCGATGGACGGGCCGACTTGCGGAAATCCCGACCACAGCCCGCGCTTCGCGGCGGGCGCGTACTCGGCGGTCAGCAGCACCGCGCCGCCCCATTCGCCGCCCAGCCCCAGCCCCTGCAGGAAGCGCAGCACGAGCAGCAGGAGGGGGGCGGCGATGCCGATCGAGTCGTAGGTCGGGACGAATCCCACGGCGACGGTCGCGAGACCGGTGAGCATCAGCGAGGCGATGAGCACCGGACGGCGCCCATGGCGGTCGCCGAGGGGCCCGAAGAGCATCGAGCCCAGCGGCCGGGAGACGAAGCCGACGGCGAAGGTGCCGAAGGCGGCGAGGGTGCCGGCCAGCGGCGAGAAGGTGGGGAAGAACAGCGGGCCGAGGACGAGCGCCGCGGCCGTGCCATAGACGAAGAAGTCGTAGAACTCGATCGCGGTGCCGGCCATGGACGCGGCGGCGAGGCGGGCCATGGACGGAGGGCGGTCATGCTGCGGAGAGCGGTCGTGCTGCATGACGCGACAACCGCCCCGGCCCGCCGGGGGTCACGGGGCGTACGGAGGCGCGCGGCGCTCCGGGGCCGTGCGAGCGCCGCTACCAGCCGCGCTCGCGCCACTCCCCGAGATGCGGGCGCTCGGCGCCGAGGGTGGTGTCGTCGCCGTGGCCGGGGTAGACCCAGGTCTCGTCGGAGAGCTGGTCGAAGAGCTTGGTCTCGACGTCGTTGATCAGACTCTCGAACGCCTTGGGATCCTTACGGGTGTTACCGACCCCGCCCGGGAACAGGCAGTCGCCGGTGAACACGTGCGGATGGCCGTGCGGATCGTCGTAGATCAGGGCGATGCTGCCCGGGGTGTGGCCGACCAGATGGCGGGCGGTCAGCTCGACCCGGCCGACCCGCAGCGTGTCGCCGTCCTCGACCAGGACATCGGTGCGCGCCGGGATGCCCTCCGCGTCGTAGCGGCCCGCGTAGGTACGGGCGCCGGTGGCCTCCATCACCTCGCGCAGCGCGCCCCAGTGGTCCGGGTGGCGGTGGGTGGTGACCACGGACGCGATCCCGCTCTCGCCGATGAGGGAGAGCAGGGTGTGCGGCTCCGCGGCGGCGTCGATCAGCAGCTGTTCGTCGGTGGCCCGGCAGCGCAGCAGATAGGCGTTGTTGGCCATGGGGCCCACCGCGACCTTCGAGATCATGAGATCGGGCAGTTCATGCACATCGGCCGGTCCGCCGACCGTCACCACTCCGCTGTAGGTCATGGCCTCAGCCTAGTGCGGGCAGGACGGGCAAGGGACCGCCGGGGCAGGAGAGATCGGCGCCGTCCGTACGGCCGGT
>NZ_JAAAYH010000065.1:0-29696 GCF_018035285.1 Streptomyces sp. MK37H
CACGCCGCACCCGTACGCCAGCCGGAGCCCCAGCCGCGGGCGGCGCCGGAGCAGCAGGCCGTTCCGGAGGTTCTGGAGCCGCAGGCCGCGCCTGAGCCGCAGCCGCAGGTGCCACACCAGGTCGCGTCCCAGCCGGAGGCGCGGCCCGAGCCGCAGCCGGAGTACGGGGCGGGGGCCCAGCAGGGCGTCCCGGCGCCCGAGCAGGGCGGGATGCCCGAGCAGCGGTTCGCCGGACCCGAGCAGTTCGTCATGCCCGAGCAGCCGTTCGCCGCGCCTGAGCAGTTCGTCGTTCCCGAGCAGCAGCCCGTCATGCCCGAGCAGCCGCTGGCGGCGGACTACTCCACCGCGCCCCAGTACGCGGCCGGGCCGCAGTACTTCACCCCGCAGCCCGACGACCCGGGTCGGCTCCCCGGGCCCCAGCTCGCGGACCTCTCGCAGCTCGTCGACGCCCCGCCGCCGGGGGACGCGTGGGATTCCACGCCGCCGGCGCAGCAGGCCGTTCCCGTGGAGACGGGCGTTCCGGCCGAGGAGCCCCAGGTCGCGGAGGTGCCCGAAGCGGAGCCCGCTCCCGAGCCGTTCGCCCAGCCCGAGGCGGTGGCGCCGGAGGCGCAGCCGGTCGCGATGGACCAGGCGTATGTGGACCCGGCGGTGGTGGACCCGGCTGCCGTGGACCCGCACCAGACGGGCGCGAGCATTCCGGCCCAGGCCGGGGCGCCCGACGTGGAGCCCGCCCCGCAGGCCGCCGTGGCCGAGGAGCAGGTCGTCGACATCCCGGCCCAGGCCCAGACCGAGCCCATCACCGAATTGCCCGGGGCTCAGCCCGTCCCGGCTCCGGTCGCGGAGGCCACGCCGGAGATCCCGGCCCAGTTGGCCCATGAGCCGATCGCGATCGAGGTGCCGACCGCTCCTGCCGCCGAGGCCCCCCAGGAGGCTGCTCAGCAACTCCCGGAGCAGCCCGCCGAAGCGGTGGAGCAGACCGCCGTGGACCCGGGGCACTCGATAGTGGCCGACGAGACGCCTCAGCCCGAGGCGTCCGCCGTCGCCGAGGAACCGCCCGCCGCCGAGGCGCCCCAGCAGGAGGCGCCCGCCGAGCCGCAGGCCGAGGCCGTGCCCGAGGCGGAGGCCGCACCGGAGGCCGAGGCCGCGACGCGGGAGGAGCCCGCCGAGGAGCAGGCGGCGGCCGAGGCGCCTGAGCAGGCAGCGGCCGAGCCGGAGCCCGAGCCGTCCGCCGCCGAGGCGGAGACCCCCGAGGCGGAGACCCCCGAGGCAGCGGCCGAGGCTGTGGCTGAGGAGCCGTCACCGGAGGAGCAGGTTCCCGAGGCCGAGGCGGTGGACACCCCGGACGCCGAGGCCGCCGCGAGCGAAGCTCCCGAGGCGGAGGCACCTGAGACCGCCGAGGCCGAGGCGACGACCGCCGAGCCGGAGGCGGAAGCGGCGGCCGAGGCAGCGCCGGAGACCGGTACGGAGGCCACCGAGCCCACGGATGAAGCAGGGGCGGCGGCCCAGCCCGCCGAACCCGAGGCCACGGCCCCCGAAACGGCCTCCGAAGGCGAAGCCACCGAGCCCGAGGCCACCGAGCCCGAGACCCAGGCCACCGAGCGGGAGGCCACGGAGCCGGAAGCCGGTGCCCCGGAATCCGACGCCCCGGAAGCCACCGAGCCCGAGGCCAACGCGATGGAACCCACCGAGCCCGAGGACGGGACCGCCGAACCGGAGACCACGGACGCGGAAGCCGCCGAGCCCGAAGCCACGGAGCCCGACGCCGCCGACTCCGAAGCCGCGGACGCCGAGGCCGTCGCCCCCGAGCCGGAGCCCGAGCCGGAATCGGAACCCGAGACGGCCCCCGAGGACGTGAACCCCGAGGACGCCACCCCCGAAACGGCCCCCGAATCCGCAGCGGAGCCGGAGCCCGAGTCGGAAACCGAGCCGGAGCCCGAGCCCGAAGCGGTCCCCATCCCCATCGGCCCCCGCGCCGAGGGGTACGACGAGGCCGAGCGCGCCGCCGTCCACCGCGTGATGCGCGAGCGCAGGGACATCCGTAACGGCTTCCGGCCCGACCCCATCCCGCACGAGGTCCTGCTGCGCGTCCTCGAGGCCGCGCACACCGCGCCCAGCGTGGGGCACTCCCAGCCGTGGGACTTCGTCGTGATCCGCTCGGCGGAGACCCGGCGGGCCATGCACGAGCTGGCCATGCGCCAGCGGGACGCGTACGCCAAGTCCCTCCCCAAGGGCCGGGCCAAGCAGTTCAAGGAACTGAAGATCGAGGCCATCCTCGAGACCCCGGTCAACATCGTCGTCACCGCCGACCCCACCCGCGGCGGCCGCCACACCCTCGGCCGGCACACCCAGCCGCAGATGGCGCCGTACTCCTCCGCGCTCGCGGTGGAGAACCTGTGGCTCGCCGCCCGCGCCGAGGGCCTCGGCGTCGGCTGGGTCAGCTTCTTCGACGAGCGCGAGATGGTGCGGGAGCTCGGGCTGCCCGAGCATCTGGAGGTCGTGGCGTATCTGTGCGTCGGATACGTCGACGAGTTCCCGGAGGAGCCCGAGCTGATGAAGGCCGGGTGGTCCAAGCGCCGCCCGCTGTCCTGGGTCGTCCACGAGGAGGCGTACGGCCGCCGCACCCTGCCCGGCGGGGACCCGCACAATCTGCTCCAGGAGACCCTGCGGGGCATCCGCCCGCTGGACGCCAAGGCGCTCGGTGAGGCGTGGGAGCGGCAGAAGCGGATGACCAAGCCGTCCGGCGCGCTCGGCATGCTGGAGATCATCTCCGCCCAGCTGAGCGGGCTGTCCCGGCAGTGCCCGCCGCCGATCCCGGAGCCCGCGGCCGTCGCGATCTTCGCGGGCGACCACGGGGTGCACGCCCAGGGCGTCACCGCCTGGCCGCAGGAGGTCACCGGCCAGATGGTGGCCAACTTCCTGGGCGGCGGCGCGGTCTGCAACGCCTTCGCGGGCCAGGTGGGCGCCGAGGTGTGCGTGGTGGACGTCGGGGTGGCGAGTGAGCTGCCCAGCACCCCCGGACTGCTGCCGCGCAAGGTGCGGGCGGGCACCGGCGACTTCACCGTCGGCCCCGCGCTCACCCGCGAGGAGGTGCTGCGCGCCATCGAGGTGGGCATCGAGACGGCCCGCGATCTGGTGGCCGCCGGGAACAAGGCGCTGCTCACCGGGGAGATGGGGATCGCCAACACGACCGTGTCCGCCGCCCTGGTCTCCATCTACACCGGCGCCGACCCGGCCGAGGTGACCGGGCGCGGCACGGGCATCAACGACGAGATGCACGCGCGCAAGATCGATGTCGTACGGCGCGGACTCGAGCTGCACCAGCCCGATCCGGCCGACCCCATCGCCGTCCTGTCGGCGTTCGGCGGGCTGGAGCACGCCGCGATCGCCGGGCTGCTGCTGGGCGGCGCCTCGCTGCGTACGCCCGTGATCCTGGACGGGGTGAGCGCGGGGGCCGCCGCGCTGGTCGCCCGCGCCATCGCGCCCGAGGTGCTGGCGGCCTGCATCGCGGGCCACCGCAGCGCGGAGCCGGGCCATGTGGCGGCGCTGAACAAGCTGGGCCTGCGCCCCCTGGTCGACCTGGATCTGCGGCTTGGCGAGGGTACCGGGGCGCTGCTCGCCCTCCCGGTGGTGCAGAGCGCCGCACGGGCGATGCACGAGGTGGCCACGTTCGACTCCGCAGGGGTCACGGAGAAGAACTGATGCGTGCCCCCGCCGCGTAGGGTGTCGGCGGGGGCCCCGCCCCACAGTCGATCAGCCGCTCCAGCGCCGCAGCGGCCGTTGCTTCGCACGAGGAGAGCCGCACCGTCATGTCCGAAAACTTCGCATACCCGGTCGGGCTGCGCCTGTCCGGGCGGCGTGTCGTCGTCCTCGGGGCGGGTCAGGTCGCCCAGCGCCGGCTCCCCGCGCTGATAGCGGCTGGTGCGGACATCCTGCTGATCTCGCCGTCCGCCACGGCCTCCGTCGAGGCCATGGCCGAGGCGGGGGAGGTGCGCTGGGAGCGCCGCCGCTACCAGGAGGGCGACTTCGAGGGCGCCTGGTACGTCCTGATCACCACCGACGACCCGGAGGCCAACGCCGCCGCGTCCGCCGAGGCCGAGGCGCGCCGCATCTGGTGTGTGCGCAGCGACGACGCCGAGGCCGCCTCCGCCTGGACCCCGGCCACCGGACGCAGCGAGGGCGTCACCGTCGCCGTCCTCACCGGGCAGGACCCGCGCCGCTCCGCCGCCGTACGGGACGCCGTGGTGGAGGGGCTGCGCGACGGCACCCTCGCCGCGCCCCGTCACCGCACCCGTGGCCCCCATGTGGCGCTGGTGGGCGGCGGCCCTGGCGACCCGGACCTGATCACCGTGCGCGGCCGACGCCTGCTCGCCGAGGCGGACGTGGTGGTGGCCGACCGCCTCGGCCCGCGCGATCTGCTCGATGAGCTGCCGCCGCATGTCGAGGTGATCGACGCGGCGAAGATCCCGTACGGCCGTTTCATGGCCCAGGAGGCGATCAACAACGCGCTGATCGAGCACGCCAAGGCGGGCAAGTCGGTGGTCCGCCTCAAGGGCGGCGATCCCTTCGTCTTCGGGCGCGGCATGGAGGAGGCGGAGGCGCTCGCCGAGGCCGGTATCCCGTGCACCGTCGTGCCCGGTATCTCCAGCTCCATCAGCGTCCCGGGCGCGGCCGGGATCCCGGTGACCCACCGGGGCGTCGCGCATGAGTTCACGGTGGTCAGCGGCCATGTCGCCCCCGACGACCCCAGCTCCCTGGTGGACTGGGCGGCGCTGGCGAGGCTGCGCGGCACGCTGGTGCTGCTCATGGCCGTCGAGAAGATCGGCGCCATCGCCGCGGCCCTCGTCGCCCACGGCCGCGCCGCCGACACCCCCGTCGCCGTGGTCCAGGAGGGCACCACCCCGGCCCAGCGCCGGGTGGACGCGACCCTCGCCACCGTCGGGGAGAAGGTCGCGGCCGAGGGCGTACGGCCCCCGGCGGTCGTGGTGATCGGTGAGGTCGTCGCCCTCTCGTCCCGTGACCACCGGTGACGTCATCGGACGTAACCGCCGGTAACTTATTCGCGTCGGGCTCATTGGCACCGCATCCAGGACAAGGCAGTATCACTTAAGTGGCTGATCTCATCACCGTCGATGATCCGGACGACCCGCGGCTGAGCGACTACACGGGTCTGACCGATGTGGAGCTACGACGCAAGCGGGAGCCGGCCGAGGGCCTGTTCATCGCCGAGGGCGAGAAGGTGATCCGGCGCGCCCGGGTCGCCGGTTATGAGATGCGCTCGATGCTGCTGTCGTCCAAGTGGGTCGATGTGATGCGGGACGTCATCGAGGACGTCCCCGCCCCCGTCTACGCCGTCAGCCCCGAACTGGCCGAACGCGTGACGGGCTACCACGTCCACCGCGGCGCCCTCGCCTCCATGCAGCGCAAGCCGCTGCCGGACGCGGAGACGATCCTGGCGGACGCGCGGCGCGTCGCCATCATGGAATCCGTGAACGACCACACCAACACGGGCGCCATCTTCCGCAGCGCGGCGGCCCTCGGCATGGACGCCGTGCTCCTCTCCCCGGACTGCGCCGACCCCCTCTACCGGCGCTCGGTCAAGGTCTCCATGGGCGCCGTCTTCTCCGTGCCGTACGCCCGGCTGGAGAGCTGGCCGCGCGGACTGGAGGCGGTCCGGGAGGCGGGCTTCAAGATCCTCGCGCTGACCCCCGACGAGAAGGCCACCACCATCGACGACGCGGCCCCGCACCGTCTGGAGCGGGTCGCGCTGATGCTGGGCGCGGAGGGCGACGGGCTCTCCACCCAGGCGCTGATGGCCGCGGACGAGTGGGTCCGCATCCCCATGGCCCACGGCGTGGACTCCCTCAACGTGGGCGCGGCGGCGGCGGTCGCCTTCTACGCGGTCACGTCGGGCAGAGCGGGGCCCTGACCGCTACGCGGCGGAGCCGCATCTCGGCGCTTTCCCCCTCCCCCGCCCCTTCCTGCGGCATCGGTATGCGGCTGCGCCGCGTGGAGGGGCTTAGGGTCCTTCTGACGGATCTCCGTGGGAGAAGGACCTTAGCCCCCGGGACCCCGGGGTTAAGGGGCGGAGCCCCAGTTGTGGGAAGGGGCGGGGAGGGGAACAGCCCGCCGCAGGCGTCAAGATCCGTCGGACGTGCCCTGGCGGCCGTCAGGCGCGGCCGCCACCGAGGCCGGTGCCGCCGACCGCGGCTCTACGGAGTGGAGCGTCACCGAGTGCGGTACTGCCGAGCGCGGCGCCACCGACGAGACTGCCCCCGACCCGGTCGGCCCGGGCGGCGCGCCCAGGCCGTTCGCCGGGCCCTGGCAGCCCTGCGCCGCCGCGATCCCCAGCGCCACCAGCAGCGTCACCACGACGAACACGGTCAGCCGCTGCCGCAGCAGCCGGCGGTTGGGCCCGGTGGGGCGGCGTCCGTTCGGCGAGGTGCGCACGGTCTGGGCCGGGCGCCCCGTACGCGCGGGTGGCCGCGGGCCACCCCGGCGCTGCGCCGGGCGCGCGGGTGTGTTCCGCCCCGAGGGGCGGCTCGAGGACCCGCCCGTACTGGCTCCCGGCCGCTGGGACGGGGGCCCGCTCCGCGGCGCGGGCGTACCGCCGGAGCGCCGCTCCGTGTGCTGGTCGGCGTACGCCTCGGGGCGCCGCGCCGGGGGACGGCCCGGCCCGCCGCCGTAGCCCGCGGTACCGGAACCGGCACCGTGACCGTGCGCCTCGCGCGCCGCGATCTCCTTCAGCCGCAGTGACAGTTGCAGGGTGCTCGGCCGGTCCTCCGGGTCCTTGGCCAGACAGGCGTGGAGCAGCGGCGCCAGGGCGTCGGGGACGCCCAGCAGTTGCGGCTCCTCATGGACCACCCGGTAGAGCATCACCTCGGAACTGCCGTGCCCGAACGGCGAGTCCGCCGTCGAGGCGTACGCGAGCGTGGCGCCGAGCGCGAAGACGTCGGTCGCCGGGGTCACCGCCGCGCCCCGCACCTGCTCGGGCGCGAGGAAGCCGGGCGAGCCGACCGCCGTGCCCACGTGGGTGAGGGTGCTGGCCCCGGTCGCCCAGGCGATGCCGAAGTCGATGATGCGCGGGCCCTTGGGAGAGAGCAGGATGTTGGAGGGCTTGAGGTCGCGGTGGACGACCCCCGCCTCATGGACCGCCAACAGCCCCTCCGCCAGCGCCGACCCGATCGAGGCGACCTGGGCGGCGGGCAGCGGGCCCTCCTCGTTCACTTTGTCGTGGAGGGAGGGGCCCGGTACGTACTGGGTGGCGAACCAGGGGCGGTCGGCCTCCAGGTCGGCGGCCACCAGCCGGGCCGTACAACCGCCGCGGATCCGCCGCGCGGCGGAGACCTCCCGGGCGAACCGGGACCGGAACTCCCGGTCCTCGGCGAGGTCCGGCCGGATCACCTTCAGGGCCACCCGCTGTCCGCGCCGGTCGGAGCCGAGGTAGACCACCCCCATGCCGCCCGCGCCGAGCCGCCGGTGGAGGCGGAAGGAGCCGACGACACGCGGGTCCTCGCGCCGGAGCCGCATCATCGCCATGTCCGTCCCCTACCTCCGGTGGGGAGGCCCCTTCCCTCAGGGCCTGTCCGGAGTTGTGATCTGGGCTCGCGGGGCGTGGCACGCACGCTCGCGGCGTTGCCGAAATGCCCTAGTAGCTCCGCTACGAGGGCCTTCCGGCGCCTTGCGATCGCACGCACCACGCCCCGCTCCCTGATCCAGATCACAACTCCAGAGAGGCCCTAACCGCTGGTGGGGAGCCCATCCGCTGCCGTCTGCTTGCCGTTTGCCGTCGAACTGCCGTCGGTTCGCCGCTGTTGTTCCGTTGCCGTCCGTCTGACGTGCACAGCTTACGGATTGACGGCCCCTCGCGCTGAGAGGCCGCGCATGCGTCGGCCGATGGATTGTCAGTGGTGCCTGGGATCCTGGAGAAGTGGGCCGGAATCGTGGCAATCCGCGCTCGGGCCCGCTGCTGCGTGATCTCAAAAGGCCGTCTCAGAAGGGGGATTGAGACCGTGAAGGGTGATCGTGTGGAGATAGTCGTGGACGCGGGGGACACGACGCGGACGTATGAAGTGGTGGCCACCAGGGCGGGCCGGAGGGTCGAGACGGCGGTCCGGCGGGGGGTGGTGGAAGTGAGCGAAGTCACCCGTAATGGGTCCGTGGTGCGGACGGCCCGCTTCATGGCCAACCGGGTCCTGGCCCTGGTGGAGCAGCCGGTGCCGCGGAGCGAGGAGGGGGAGGGTGAGTAGGGCCCGCTGGCGCTCGGAGGGGCACACTCCGCCGGCTCCGGAGGGTCTCCGGAGGGATCTCTTCCGCGGTCCCCTCCGGGAAGACCCCAAGGCGTGAGGGCGCGTCTCCACCCAGGGGAGTAGTCGGCGCCTCCCGGGGTCATCCTCCGGGAGGCCCGGCAATGGGTACGAAGGCATGACGCCGAGGACCGGGGTGCGCGCCTAATGTTGTCGTCAAGCGGCGGGCGCAGCACTCGTCCCCCGAGGTCAGACGCTCGCCGCCCCCAGATGTGACGGAGGAGGGACGATGGCGGACACGGCTGGACGCACGCTCATCGGAACACGTCGTCGCAGGTCCGTGAGCGCGGCGGTGGACGCGTTCGGCGGCCCGCAGACCGGCACCCGCCATCCTCTGGTCGCGGCGGCGATGGTGCTGCCGATGGCCATCCTCCTGACCATCACCTTCGGCGGCTGGGATGCCGTCGTCACACAAGCGTCGTCCGTGGCGGGAATGCTGGGGCGCTGAGGCGCCCCGGGCCCGGGAGAGCGGCCCGGGCCGGGGACTTCCGGCCATTAACCCCGTGGGGACGGGGGTGCGGCGGACGGCACGAATGCCCGGACAGCTGGGGAGCTGTCCGGGCATCGCGCCTTTTGGGGCCTGTTCGAGCGACCGCCGCCGTAAGGACCCTTCACGCGACGTCACGCGACGCGACACCGGGGCTGCGGCTCCCGCCGGGATCAGCTCAGCTCGGCTTGCCACTTCCCGCGGCCGAGGAAGGTACGGCCGTCGGGCATGATGTCCACCCGGGCCCCTCGCACCGGTAGCTCGCCGTGACTCAGCCAGTAGTCGCGGACCTTGTCGAGGGCGTCCCACAGCCGACGGGGGCCGCCCTGGTGCACGGTCGGCCGCTCGTTCCCTGTCGCCGTGGCCCGGGCCCACGATCCGTCGGCATGTGCCATGAGCGCGACGCGCTGCTCGCCGTCCTCCCGGTACTCGTGCTCGATACCGGGCGCCTCGACGTCGAGCATGGACGCGAGGTCCCACGCGTTCGCCACGTCGACGACGGGGTACGGACCGCGAGTCACTTCATCTCCGTCCAGTTCCGCGGCCTTGGCGAGGCGAACGGCCGCGCCGGGCGGGTAGTCGTCACCGTGGCGAGCGTGCATGAACCCTGCCCGGTCCCACTCGACGCGCCCGGTCGCGCCCCCGTCCTCGTCCTTCTCGGCCGTGACGAGGAGGGAGGTACCGGCGATCGTGGTCACCAGCCGACCGCCGGGGCGAAGCACCCGGAGCCAGCTTTCCGGGATCGTCCGTACCGGCACGGTGGCGACGATCCGATCGAAGCTCGAAGACTCGTACGGCAGGTCCCCGGTCGCGTCGATCGTGTCGAGCGTGGGAGCGACCCCAGCCTCGCCCACCCGCTCGCGGGCGGCCTCGGTCAGGTAGAGGTCGACATCGACGCTCGTCACCTGCTCGTCGCTCAGCCGGCGGGCAGCGAGGGCGGCCCCGTACCCACTTCCCGTGCCCACATCGAGCAGCCGGTCGCCATCGTCGATGCGGGCATGCTGGAACATGCCCACCACCAGGCTCGGCAGCGTGGCCGAGGACGTCGGCCGACCGTGCGGCCGGTCGGCCTTCATGGCGTAGTCGGCGTGTAAGGGGCCGATACGGGTCACGAGCGAGGTGTCGCGGTACGCCGCGTCAAGCCAGCGATTCGGGTCTGAGGGGCCGTCGTGCAGCTCCCAGCCGTCCGAACCGCGCTCCCACCATCGGGGTACGAACAGGTGTCGTGGCGTAGCGGCGACGGCCGGCGCCCATCGGGAGTGCCGGTGTGTTGCGGCGCCGGCCAGAGCGACGGCGCGGGTGGACCAGTTCACGCGTGAACTCCAAGAGAGGGGGTCGGGGCGGGCGTGAAGTGCTTCGGGGCGCAGGCGGGCGTACGGGCGGGGTCGCAATCGTTCGAATCGTCCGGGGTACAGGCGCCGGCCCGCGGCTCGGGCACGGCCGCAATCATCTCGCCCCATCGGCCGCTGTGCAGGATCTCGGCGAGACGCTGTTCGCGGACGTTGCCGGCGACCATGAAGCGACTGAGGATGCAGCCGGACACGGCCCCGTCGGGGGAGACGGACACGCGGTGCCGAAAGCAGTGCCCGCACAGTTCGGCGGCGGTCGGCGTGCTCGCGCCCGGCTCGGCCGCACGTCCGACCTTGCGCATGCGGTCGACCTGGATTTCATCGATGCCCAGCCGGTGCAGCTCCGCTTTGGCCTGCTCGACGCGCTGCCCCTCGATCACTTCGACGATGCCGGCGCGCATGGGGATACCGCGCCGGACCGCTTCGACGATGTTCGCCCTGGCGCGGTCGAGGCTTCCCCGCGTACAGGTCGCGGGCGCGGTCGGCGAGGGGTTCAACCATGCCGGGGTGGATTGGTAAGGTCATCAACCTCCCCTGGCGGACGCGTAGTTGTGGCCACAGCGTGTCGTGGCCCTGTCCATCTCGCGGCATACTGACGCGCATGACTGCCGCGCCACAGCAAGCCATTCTGCGAGGGACGTTCCACTCATCACGGTTGGGACGGTCCGACCTTGCTCGGATGACTGACATCGCCACGAATGGGGTTCATCCCTCAAACGTTGAAGTGATGACGATCCACAACAACATCCGCTACACGGCCGCGACGCTGGCAGACTTGATCGCTGCTGTTGAGGGGTCGTCGCAGTATGACGACCGCGTGCCTTGGGTGTACTACGGCGTCACCGCTGAAGACTCGACGGCAGGACGTACCGTCGGAATCTCTGTAACCGATGACGGAGTCGAGGTCGAGTTCTACGGCGCTGATCAGATTTGGGTGGCTGGTCAGTTCGCTCGGCTGGAGGTCTTTCTCCAGAACCGAAACGGGTCCCTCGATCCAAGGTCGGCCAAGAAGGACGCGAAGCTGGCATTGGGTGCGATGTTGTCCCTTGCTTTCTGGCTGGGGCTCAGCCTGCTCTTCGACGCCTTCCCGAACAACAAGATCTTGGGCGGGGTGAACACCGGGCTGTTTGCCGTGTTCATCGGCCTACAGCTTGGCAACGTGAGTCGGTACATCGCGCGTCACGCCACGGCGCGCGGGAAGGTGGCCTTCACTGTAGACATGCCGGTTGGCTCCTACTGGAGTCGCATGGATGTGCCTACAAAACTCCTCTTCCTCACCTTGATCGTGACTGCCATTGCTGCCGTAGCTACGGGCGTCAGTGCTGCCGCTGACGTCATTGGCATTGGCAAATAGCTGATCTTCTTTAGTTCAGAGGGAAACGCCACAACAGGATCGGGCGCGGCGGCGCCGGTCTCGGCGAGGATGAGCGCGACCTCGGCCTGTGCGGCGGTGTCGTCCCATTCCGGATGCAACGCCTTGACCTTCGTCGCGGGCCGTCGCCGTCGAGGCCGAACGCCTGCGCGTCGTATCCGGCGGTCTGCACGGTCTGCCGCACGACGCTCTCGGCGGTGCGCCGGTGCTCCTCGACGCGGATCGTGAACTGATTCAGCGTGATCCCGCTGCCCTCGTTGGGCGGCATCTTCAGGCCGTGCCAGACCCTCGCGATCATCATCGAACGATGCACCGCTGCCCGGGCCCTCGCCGCGCAAGTAGCCGTCGGGCACGATCAGCCTCCCGCGGGCGAGGCGGATGTCGGCATCCATGATGTCCATGTCTCCTCGAGGGCGTCGAACAGGTCGTGTACGCCCGCGTAGTCGCTGCGGCCGACGGGGCTCGAGCGGTGCAGCCTGTTCGGGAGGATGTTCGGCACGTAGGCGGCCGTGAGCTGCGTGATGCCGGTCGCGACGCTAGGCTCGCCGTCGTCGCCCGGGGCGACCTACGCGGCGAGGTCAGCCGTGTCGGGGGTGCTCGTTGAGGGGCACGCCCCGGCCGATGTTGTCGGGCGTGCCCTCGTACAGCGCGTGCACAACGCGGCCCGGTTCGTGCCGCTCGATGTGCCGCCACACGGTGTGATCCGTCGAGCCGTCGAGCTCGGCCTGTTCGAGACGCGGTTCGTACGCGCGCGGCGTCGGCCGTCCGGCGCTCAGAGGGCGGCGTTCAAGGGATCAGCGGGAGCGCAGGCCGTTGATGAGCAGGGCGCAGACGGACTCCAAGGCGGCCTCGGCGCCCGGGGACCGCCACTCGGGGGCGTGGGCGGGGTGGTGATAGGCCATGGTGGCGTCGAAGACGGTCCGCGCCGTCGCGGTGGGGTCGGGGGAGGTGAAGTCGCCGCTGGTGACGCCGTCGGCGATGATGACGCGCAGCTGCTCGATCAGGTCGGTCACATGGTCGGCGGCCGCGCTGCTGTGCTCGGCCGTCAGGACCCGGTAGGTGGCGAAGAGCTCCGGGTCCTCGGACAACAGGGTCCGCTTGGCGGCGAAGAGCGTGGTGAACCAGGTGCGGAGCCGCTCGGGCGGGGCCTGCCGGGGGTCGGCCGCGATCGCCGCGAGGGGGTCGCGCGCCCGGCCGAGCCAGCGTCGGGTGACGGCTTCGCGCAGTGCCGCCTTGGACGGGAAGTGGCGGTAGACGCTGGCGTGGCTGACTCCCAGGGCCCGCGCCACGTCCAGCACCGTGGCCTTCGCCGGTCCATGGCGGCGCAGCACGTCCTCGGTGGCCGTCAGGATGGTCTCGGCGTCGAGGGGGACCGAACGCATCAGGGCTCGCCGTTCCGTACGAACCGCGCCGCGCGGCTCCCGGCCCCGGCGGCGGGCACCGACTGCTCCCTCAACTCCAGTTCCTCCTAAGCGGATCGGCGGAATGCGGCTGCGGTTCGGTGGCGCCCCGCAGGGGCGCGGGGAACTGCGCGACCAGCCACGACGGCGCCGCAGACGATCGACGGCAGGTCAGGGCACTTCCAGCGGAGCGCTTAGTGGCTCGTCAGAAGACCGCGAGCGGGTTGACGGGCACCCCGGTCAGCCCGTGGATACGCGGCGGCGCCACGGTGAGCAGGAAAGCATAGCGGCCCAGCTCCGCGCAGACGGCGGCGAGCTCGTCCACCTCGGCGGCGTCGATCAGGGGCAGACCCATCATCGGCAGGGCGACCCGGTGCAGCGGCAGGGGGCAGGCGGGGTCCAGGTCCGGGTGTGCGTCGCCGATGTCGCCCGCGTAGAGCGACACACCGCGCCGGTGCATCCAGCGCACCGCGTCCAGGCTCATCCCCGGCATGGGCCGGTCGGGGTCGGGCGTCATGGGCCATCCGCAGCGCACCACCAGGGCGTCCCCGGACTCCAGCCGTACGCCCTGGCGCTCCTCGGCCGCCTCGAAGTCCCGTGAGGTGACCGCATGCCCACTGGGCAGCGGGCCGTCGGCCGCCAGGTCGAGCAGGATTCCCCGGGTGGCGATCCCGGCGGCGTACGCGGCTGTGGAGCCGTGCCGGGCACCGGCGGGTGTCACGGCCTCGTCCACGGGCCGCCCCGGATAGACCCGCCCGTCCCGGATCGTGTGCCCCAGCGCGTCGAGGTGCGTCGAGCGCGGGTGGTGGTTGGTCACCAGCATCACATCCGCCGTGGCGGGCGCCGGGGAGCCGACGTACACCATCATCTGCTGGACCGGCGAGGCGTCCTGGGTGGAGGGCGCGAAGGGGCCGCTGATGAGCGGCGCCGGCCGGATCGGAAGCGCGAGTGACACCGTCCGCCCGGTGCGGGCCTCCGCCGCGCCCCTGGCCCGGGCTTCCCCGGTGATGAGGTTGAGCGTGCCGCGCTCGTCGTCCTCGCCCCACCGGCCCCAGTTGCTCGGCAGGTCCTCCGGCGCGTCGGTTCCTGTGTGTTGTGTGTCCATGGCGCCGAAACGTACCGCCAAGAGTTACAGAGTTCAAAGTTTGTAACCCATCTACGGATGGGGGAATGTGCGGCCCGCGCCCGGGTGATCGCCCGACACCAGGAGGTCCAGCGTCCCGGCACCCTGCCCGGCAGGAGCTACGATCCCGGGGCAGCCGATGACATGGGGGGAGCCGTGAGCGAAACCGCGGCGCAGCTCGCCACCGCCCTCCGCCGGGCCCAGCGCGATGCCACCGCCGAGGTGACCGTCCTGGCCGACCGGCCCGACGGCACCGTCGTCCGGTGCGGCCACGTCGTCGCCAAGGCGCATCCGCCCGGCACGGACCCGGCCGAGCTGGCCGTCCGGCTCGGCGTCGCGGCCCACCCCCGGTGCGCGGAGATACTGCTGCCGCCGGTCGAGGGCATGGGCGTGCTGCCCGACGGCCGGCAGGTCACCCTCTGGCCGTACGGCGAACCCGTGGCACCCGACGCGCCGGACGCCGCCCCCTGGGTCGAGGCGGGAAAGCTGCTGGCCCGGCTGCACGCCGTACCGATCGCCGAACTGCCCGGCCCGCTCCCGGCGATGCGCGGCCCGGTCAAGGCGGCCCGCGCCATCGCCCGGCTGCGGGCGGCGGCGCTCCCCGACAGCGTGGCCACCCGGGCCGTGCTGCGGGCCTGGGCCGGGCTGCCCGGCTGGGCGCGGGGTGTGGACCGTACGGACCGTATGGATCGCGTGGGCCGCCCGGATCATCGGGACCGCGGAGACCGCAGGGAAGGCCGGGACCGCCGAGACCGCGTGGAACGCCGGGACCGCGGCGACCGCGTGGACCCACGCGAAGGCAACGAAGGCAGCGAAGACAACCGGCTCTGCCACGGCGATCTCCACCTCGGCCAGCTCATCCGCCACCGCGCCACCGACTGGCGGCTGATCGACATCGACGACCTCGGCCTCGGCGACCCGGCCTGGGACCTCGCCCGCCCCGCCGCCTGGTACGCCGCCGGGCTGCTCGCCGCCGAGGACTGGGAGCGGTTCCTGGGCGCGTACCGGGCCGCGGGCGGCTCCGCCGCGGGGGAGCGCGATCCCTGGCCGCGGCTGGACGTGCCCGCCCGCGCCCTCACCGTCCAGACCGCCGCGCTCGCCCTCGCCAAGGCGGCCGCCGCCGGACGGGCGTTGGACGAGGCCGAGGAGGCGATGGTGGAGGCGTCCGTCCGCATCGCCCACTTCATGGAGGCCGCGGGATGAGGCCGTAGGGTGAAGTCCACGCGCCCGGGCGCATGTTCCGGCGCGCTCTGTCCGAAGCATGAGGAGTTGAGCGGACCATGCAGTGTCCCAAGTGCCATGCGCCGATGCACACGTACAACCGCAATGGCGTGCAGATAGAGCAGTGCAGCGGCTGCCGGGGGATCTTCCTGGACTACGGGGAGCTGGAGGCACTGACTCGCCTTGAGTCGCAGTGGACGCAAGCGGCGCCGCCCGCCCCGCCCGGCGCCCCGCAGGCGTACCCGGCCGCACCCGCGTGGGGCGCCCCGCAGCACGGGCACCACGGCGGCCACCATGGCCACCACGGCCACCACAAGCGCGGCTTCGGGCATATGCTCTTCTCGTCCTGAGAAGCCTCTCGGCCCGAGAAACGTCAGAGGGCCGGAGCTTTCGCTCCGGCCCTCCATCGATCGATGTGGACGATACTGGGATTGAACCAGTGACCTCTTCCGTGTCAGGGAAGCGCTCTCCCGCTGAGCTAATCGTCCGCAGGACTGCGTGCGCGATACTGGGATTGAACCAGTGACCTCTTCCGTGTCAGGGAAGCGCTCTCCCGCTGAGCTAATCGCGCAGGGTGGATCCGCGAGGATCCGAGTGGACGATACTGGGATTGAACCAGTGACCTCTTCCGTGTCAGGGAAGCGCTCTCCCGCTGAGCTAATCGTCCGAGGTGGAGACGGGATTTGAACCCGTGTAGACGGCTTTGCAGGCCGTTGCCTCGCCTCTCGGCCACTCCACCAGCCGTGGGGGTCGAAACCCCCACTCCGAGCGGACGACGAGATTCGAACTCGCGACCCTCACCTTGGCAAGGTGATGCTCTACCAACTGAGCCACGTCCGCAGGTGTCGTTTCTCCGGGGCGCTTCCGCGTCCCGGCGACGTGTTGAACTCTAGCGGATTCCGGGGCCAGCTCAAATTCCGTTTCCGCAGCGTGCTGCCCTGCTCGCGCGCCGCACTCCCTCCCGAGGCCGCCCTGACCTGGGCGCCATAGACTCGCAACCGTGCACGACCTGCCCCCGCTCGCCCGCTTCGGCGGCCTGCTCGCCACCGATCTACGGGATGTCACCAGCGACCCGTCGGCCCTGGAAACCCAGGGTTTCTGGGCCGTTGTCGCGGACTTCGAGGGCCGTCTGGTCTGCGCTCGCTTCGGCGATGTACGAACCGAGCCGGTGCCCCCGCCCGCGCCCGGCGGCTGGCGCGGCCCCGGGACGGGGGAGTGGACCTCGTCACTGGACCGGGCCGCCTACACCGCGGGGGTGCGCACCGTCCGGCGGCGGATCGCGGCCGGCGAGGTCTACCAGGCCAACCTCTGCCGGGTGCTGTCCGCGCCGCTGCCCGATCCGGCCGGGGCCGATGTGGACGCGCTGACCGCGCTGCTGGCCCTGGGCAACCCCGCCCCGTACGCGGGCACCGTAAGGCTGCCGGCCCACGGGGTGGAGGTCGCCACGGCCTCGCCCGAACTGTTCCTGCGGCGCACCGGGCGCACCGTGGAGTCCGGCCCCATCAAGGGCACCGGCCGCGTCCCCGAGGACCTGCTGGAGAAGGACCACGCCGAGAACGTGATGATCGTGGACCTGGTCCGCAACGACCTGGGCCGGGTCTGCGCCACCGGCTCGGTGACCGTCCCGGCGCTGTGCGCGGTCGAACCGCACCCCGGTCTGGTCCACCTCGTGTCCACGGTGCGGGGCGAACTCGCCCCCGGCACCGGCTGGCCGGAACTGCTCGCGGCCACCTTCCCGCCCGGCTCGGTCACCGGAGCGCCCAAGTCCAGCGCGCTGCGCGTCATCGAGGAGTTGGAGGCCGCGCCCCGCGGCCCGTACTGCGGCGGTATCGGCTGGGTCGACGCCGACCGCGGCACCGGTGAGCTGGCGGTCGGGATACGGACGTTCTGGATCGACCGCGGCCCGGCCGGGGCCGTGCTGCGGTTCGGCACCGGGGCGGGCATCACATGGGGCTCAGAGCCGGAGCGCGAATGGGACGAAACGGAACTCAAGGCCGCCCGGCTGCTCGCGGTAGCGTCGGGTGTACAGCAGACGACGGGAAGGGCGACGCGATGAAACCGGCCATCTGGCTCGATGGATCCCTCTGCGACCCGGACAGCGCCATGGTGTCCGTGTTCGATCATGGGCTCACGGTCGGCGACGGCGTCTTCGAGACCGTCAAGGCCACCGAGGGGCAGGCGTTCGCGCTCACCCGCCATCTGCGGCGGCTGGCCCGCTCGGCCGCGGGCCTGGGGCTCCCCGAGCCGGACCTGGACGAGGTGCGGCGGGGCTGCGAGGAGGTGCTCGAGGCCCACCCCGTGGCGTTCGGACGGCTGAGGATCACCTACACCGGAGGGATCTCACCGCTCGGCTCCGACCGGGGCACGGCCGGGCCCACCGTGGTGGTCGCGCTGGTCGAGGCGGCCCGCAGGCCCGACGCCACGGCCGTGGTCACCGTCCCCTGGGCGCGCAACGAGCGCGGGGCGCTCACCGGCCTGAAGACAACCTCGTACGGCGAGAACGTGGTCGCGCTCGCCCGCGCCCGCGAGCAGGACGCCACCGAGGCCCTCTTCGGCAACACGGTCGGCGCGCTCTGCGAGGGCACCGGCTCCAATGTCTTCGTGGTCCTCGACGGCCAGCTGCACACCCCGCCGCTCTCCTCAGGCTGCCTCGCCGGGATCACCCGCGCGCTGGTGCTGGAGTGGGTGGGCGCCAAGGAGACCGATCTGCCGCTGGACGCGCTGTACCGGGCCGAGGAGGTCTTCGTGACCTCCACGACCCGCGACATACAGGCCGTCCACCGCGTGGACAGCCACACCCTGCCCGGCGCCCCCGGCCCGGTCACCGCCGAGGCCCTCCGGATCTTCGTCGAGCGGGCGGCCGCCGACATCGACCCCTGACGGGGCTGCCGCCGACATCGGCCCCTGAGCGGGCGGCGGGGATATCGGCCCCTGAGCGGGCGGCGGGGACATCGGGCCCTGAGCGGGCAAGCCAGGGGCCTCACCGGCCGGTCGCGGCGGATTCGCGCCGGAAAACGGGTGACGATCGCCCGGCGGGCCGGTAGAACACCTTCGTGACCACCACTCTGCGGCCCACCGCGCCCGAACGGCACACCGACGGCGGCGGGCGCGCCCGCGCGTACGAGGTGTGCGTCAACGGCCGCCCCGTCGGCTCCGTACGCCTCGCCACCGACGCCCGCCTGGGCCCGGCCGCCGGGCGTATCGAGGAGCTCCACATCGACGAGGCCGAGCGGCACCGGGGCCGCGGCACGGTCGCCGCGCTCGCCGCCGAGGAGGTGCTGCGCGGCTGGGGCTGCACCCAGCTGATGGTGAGCGTCCCCGCGTCCGCCACGACCGCCCTCGGGCTCACGGCCGCGCTCGGCTACCGCGAGCGCGGCCGCAACATGCTCAAGCGGCTCACGGACCCGCCCGAGCTGCCCGAGGGCAGCGCGATACGCCCCCTTACGGAGGCCGACTACCCGGCGTGGCACGCCCACGAGCGGGCCGGATACGCCGCCGATCTGCTGGCGCGCGGACTCACCCGGCAGCAGGCCGAGACCAAGGCGGACACCGACTACGCGAGGCTGCTGCCGCAGGGCCCGGACACCCCCGCGGCCCTGCTGCGCGTCCTCGCCCACGGCGGCACCGACGTGGGCACCATCTGGATCGCGCTGCGCGAGGGGGAGCCCGACGCCGCCGAGAGCGGGGAGGCGTACGTCTACGCCGTCGAGGTCGCCGAGGAGCACCGCGGCCACGGACACGGCCGCACCCTGATGCTGGCCGCCGAGCGCGCGAGCCTGGCGCACGGGGCGGACAGCCTCGGCCTGCACGTCTTCGGCGGCAACACCCCGGCGCTGCGGCTGTACGAGTCGCTGGGCTACGAGTCGATCGAGTACCAGCTCTACAAGCCGCTGCTCTGAGGGCCTGTTCCGAGGGCTTTCAGGGCTTCTAGGGCTTCAGGACTGCTCGGCGACGAGGCGGGCGGCGATCTCCTCGACGCGCTCCCGCAGCCCCTCCTGGCTCTTGCCGCCGTCGAGCCGCTCGCCGCCGATCACATACGTGGGGGTGCCGGTGACCCCGATCGCCCGGCCCTCGGCCTGGTCCGCGTCCACGATCAGGATGTGCCGGCCGTCGATCAGCGCGGTGTCCATCTCCTCGGCGTCCAGCCCCAGTTCCCGGGCCACCTCCACCAGCACCGGCTCACCGCGGGTCCCGAGCTCCTCGGTGCGCTCCAGGACGGCCTCGACGAACGGCCAGCCGCGCCCCTGGGCGATGGCCTCCTCGGCCGCCTGAGCCGCCGCGTGGGCGTGCCGGTGGCGCTCCAGCGGGAAGTGGCGCAGCCGGATGTCCAGCGCGTCCTGGAAGCGGTCGCGCAGCGCGCGCAGATCGCCCAGGGCGGTACGGCAGTCGGGGCACTGCAGCTCGCACCAGACGTCGAGCACGGGGCGAGGGGAGGGGTCGGTGTGGCTCATGGGGCCAGTCTTCCAGCCCCCGGACCCTGATCCGTACCCGGAGATGTCCCTGATCCCGGGCTCGGGCCATGGCCCCGGCCGCCTTACGGGGTGCACGATGGACATACCGGAAGCCCAGTTCGCGGGAGGAACGATGCTGACCGACACCATCTGCGCCGCGCTGTCCGCGGCCGGTCTGGGCATCGCCGGGCTGACCGCCTACCGCAAGCGGTTCCTGGCGGCGACGCGGATCGCCGCCTACGCCCTGATCCCGCTGGGCCTGGCGATGACCGGCATCCTGGACTGGCTGACCGACCTGGTCTTCAAGCCGAGCATCTGGCTGGGCTTCGGGCTGCTGGGCCTCTCGTGGGGGCTGTTCATGATCACGCGGGCGGTCGAGCACCGCTCCGGCGGCACCCGTAAGGAGCGCCGCGCGGCGGCCGCGGCCGAACGTGCGGGCGGGGTGTCCGCGGGGGCTTCGGAGCCCGCCCTGGGGCCCGGCCGAGGGGCCACCGGGGTCAAGGCGTCGGGGAAGCCGAAGACCAAGGGCGGAACGAGCTCTGGCACAGATGACTTCTCCGACATCGAGGCCATACTCAAAAAGCACGGGATCTGACAAGCGACCGATCAAAAAACGATCACCGGTCGCAGGCGGGCTCATGGCTGGGTCATGATCTCCGCGAGATGTTGCAATCACCGCCCGGGGAGCAATCCCCCATCGAAGGACCCCCTGTTCCACCGAGCGACGAGACCCGTGGTTGTCTCTTCGCCCTCTCGCAGCCGCCGCTGATGCTGTTCCTGGCATTCATCGGCACTCTGCTCGTCGTAACCGCCCTCCACGACCTCTACCGGTGGTGACGCGGCACCCCATCCGGTTACCGATGGTGACCCGCTTATCGGTGGTGCGGCGGCGCCCCGTCCGGTTACCGATGGTGAGGCGTCCCGCCCGGCCCCCGACCCGCGTACGCGGACGGTCAGCTCGCGGCCTCGCGGCGCCGGGCGCGGTACGCGGCGACATGCAGCCGGTTGCCGCAGGTACGGCTGTCGCAGTAGCGCCGCGAGCGGTTGCGGGACAGGTCCACGAAGGCGTGGCGGCAGTCCGGGGCCTCACAGCGGCGCAACCGCTCCCGCTCGCCTCCCACCACGAGGAACGCCAGGGCCATCCCGCCGTCGGCCGCGAGGTGGTCGGCCAGCGAGGCACCGGGCGCGAAGTAGTGCACATGCCAGTCGTAGCCGTCGTGGTCGGTGAGCCGGGGCGTGGTGCCGGCCGCGGCGATCATCGCGTTGAGGAGCTCGGCGGTGCGGCGGGCGGCGGCCTCGTTCCCGGCCGTCGCGAAGACCTCGGCGAACCGGGCCCGTACGGCCCGTACCGCGGTGAGGTCGCGCTCCCCGAGCGTGCCGATGTCGCTGATGTCATTGCGCTCGACGAACCGGCGCAGTGCGGCGACATCGGCGAGGTCGTCCCGGTCCGCGCCCTCCGGCGCGGTGTTCACCAGATCGACGACGGCGTCGAGCGCGCACCGGGTGTCGTGGTTGATCAGCACGATTGGCTCCCTGGCCGGCTGGGTCGGCGGCTGCCCCTGGGCTGCCCTCGATCTGCCCGACTCTAGTCCTGCCGGGCCCCGGACGTATCCCAGGCGGCCCCGGGCGGCCATGCGACGGTGCCGGACGGTCACACGAAGATGCCGTCACCGCGGGTGCTGCCGCGGCGACGGCACCGTCGCCTGCCTCTGCCGTTGTCGGGATTGCCATGGTCGGGATCGTCGGTACGTGATGCGGTCGCGCCCCGGCTCGCGCCGTCTCCCCGAGTCGGACGGCCGAGCGCTCAGCTCTCGCCGGGTCTCAGCTCTCCGCCAGGATGTGGGAGAGTTCTGTGTCGAGGTCGAAATGGCGGTGTTCGGTACCGGGTGGCACCGCGGCGTCGGTTCGCTTCAGGAACGACTCCAGGGCCCGCGCCGGGGCTTCGAGCAGTGCCTCCCCCTCCGGGGAGCTCAGGGCGATGCAGACGACTCCCTGGCCGTGGCTGCGGGACGGCCACACCCGGACGTCGCCGGTGCCGGTGGGCCGGTGCAGACCCTCGGCGAGAAGATCGCGGGCAAATACCCATTCGACCGTCTCTTCGGCTCCGGTGTGGAAGGTGGCGTGCACGGCGTAAGGGTCGGCCGTGTCATACCGCAGGCCCGCGGGTACAGGCAGTGAGGATTCGCTCGACACAACGAGGCGCAGGTGCAGCTCGCAGCTGACCGTGGTGTTCATAAGCGCCAGGGCCTTTCGCTCAGTGTGCGCTCGGGGATTCGCACGTCGGCGAAATCGACATGCCACCTACGGTGCCGTTGTAAACCCCTCTGACCGTTTTGCGGCTCTTCTGGTAGCTCATGCGGCCCAGCTCCGGACCGGCCACTGCCGCCGTTCCGGTGACTCCAAACGATCAGGTAAGTTGGGTCACATGAATGCGGAGAGTGACGGGCGGCGCGGGGCCGGCGAAGCGGGGCCCCAGGTCGCGACGGGGGACGATGCGCCGAAGAAGGAGCCGGTATGGGGCTCCCGGGCGCCGCGGTTCATCAAGCGGTCGCGCCCGCTGCACCTGAGCTGGCAGGTCGGCGTGTTCATCGTCGGCCTCGGGGTGGTGGGTCTGGGTGTCATCCTGCTGCCCCTGCCCGGTCCGGGATGGCTGGTGATCTTCGCCGGAATGGCGATCTGGGCGACCGAGTTCGTCTGGGCCCAGCTGGTGCTGGCCTGGACCAAGCGCAAGGTCACCGAGGCGGCGCACCGTGCCCTGGACCCGAGGGTGCGCAGGCGCAATCTCATACTGACCACGATCGCGGTGGTGATCTGCGCCGTGGCGGTCTCGGCCTATGTGTGGAAGTTCGGTGTCGTGATGCCGTGGAAGATCGAGCAGTGAGCGGTCCGGCGTCGTAGGACTGGTCATGAGCACGGTCCGGCATGCGCTAATGTTGGGCGTGCGCCAGGGCGATTAGCTCAGTGGGAGAGCGCTTCGTTCACACCGAAGAGGTCACTGGTTCGAACCCAGTATCGCCCACCCTGGACCGAGGGCCCGGAAGGCATCTGCCTTCCGGGCCCTCGGCGTTGTCGCATGTCCGAAGGTGTCCGGTGCCGGGTGGTCGGCGCGGTCCTCCCAAGCGCTTTCGTTGAAGCGCTTCACCTCGATCCTGAGCGATCCTGTCCGAACCGTTGACGTACGCCTCGTTGGTCCCTAACTTGTCCCGGCAAGCGCTTGCCTAAAACGTTTCAAGCTAGCCGGGGGCAGTCGGACGACCTGCCCGGGAGGGGCGTGTCATGGGTGCTGGGCGATGGACGGCGAGGGCGAGAGGGGCCCGGGCGGCCGCGGCCGTGGTGGCCGCGCTGGGGCTGCTGGCCACCGGCTGCGGCGGGGGAAGCGGTTCCGGAGACGGCAAGGTGACCATCCGCTACTCATGGTGGGGTGCCAAGGACCGCGCGGAGCTGATCCAGAAGACGGTCAAGCTGTTCGAGAAGGAACATCCGAACATCAAGGTCAAGACGGACTTCTCCGAATACACCGACTTCTGGAGCAAGTTCAATACCCAGGCCGCGGGCGGAAACGCCCCGGACGTCTTCCAGAACTCCTACGCCTTCCTGCGCAAATACGGAGACAAGAACCTACTGCTGGATCTGAACGGTCAGGCCGACGCCGGAAATCTCAGCCTGAAGGGATTCCGCGCCGGACTGGAGAAGGCCGGGGATATCGACGGCAAGCTCCTCGGAGTGCCGGTCGGCGCCAATACCTTCGCCTTCTTCTACAACCCGGACGCGTATCGGAAGGCCGGAGTGACCGTCAAGGACGGATGGACCTGGGACGACTTCTTCGCGGCCGCCAAGAAGGTGCGCAAGAGCGACGGCACCCTCTACGGCGCCAGCGACAACGCCAATGTGATGTACCTCTACGACCTGTATCTGCGGCAGAACGGCAAGGCGTTCTTCACCAAGGACAACAAGCTCGGCTTCACCAAGGACGACCTCTCCGAGTGGTGGGGCCGCTGGCAGCAGCACGCCAAGGCCGATGAGCTGGTGCCGGGCAAGAAGACCGAGCAGGCCAAGCCCAAGGCGTCGATCAGCGCCGATCTGTCGGCCTCCGAGTTCACCTGGGACAACTTCCTGGTCCGCTTCGCCGCCGAGACCAAGACCACCCTCGACCTCGGGCCCATCCCGACCACGGACGGCAAGCGCACCGGCCAGTACCTCTCCTCGCTGATGCTCAGCGGCTCCGCCCGCACCCAGCACCCCAAGGAAGTCGCCCAGTTCATCGACTTCATGACCCATGACCCCGAGGTGGGCAAGATCATGGGCTATAACCGCGGCATCCCGGCGACCACCACCCAGTACGACGCCTACAAGCCCGAGGGTGTCGACGCCAAGATCGCCGCGTATGAGAAGAGCGTGAGCGCCAAGCTGGAGCCGATCACCCCGCATCCGGCCGGCGCCGATGTCGCCGAGGCCGCCTTCCTGAGGATCTACACCCAAGTCGCCCTGGGGCAGACCTCGATGGGCAAGGCGGTCGACCAGTTCTTCAGCGAGGCCGAGTCCGCGCTCGGCTCGTGAGGAGAGCTTCCGTGACACCGACCACGACGCGTGCGGCGGACGGAGTGCGGCCTCCCGGCGGGACGACCCCCGAGAAGGCCGCCCCCGGCACCCGTCCCGCCCCGGCGGCGGGGCGGCGGCAGCGCCGCCGGGAGACCCTCGCGGGCTATCTCTTCCTGACGCCCTGGTGCGTCGGGATCCTGCTGCTCACCCTCGGCCCGATGCTCGTCTCGCTCTATCTGGCGTTCACCGACTACAACCTCTTCGACTCGCCGAAGTGGATCGGGTTCAAGAACTTCCAGGACCTCTTCGAGGACGACCGCTGGTGGACCTCGGTCCAGGTGACGCTGAAGTACGTACTGATCGGCACCCCGCTGAAGCTGGCGGCGGCGCTCGCCGTGGCGTTGCTGCTGGTCAAACCCCGTAAGGGCCAGGGCTTCTACCGCTCGGCGTTCTACGCCCCCTCGCTCATCGGCGCCAGTGTGAGCATCGGCGTCGTCTGGCGGGCGATCTTCAACGACGACGCGATCGTCGACAAGTCGATGAGTCTCTTCGGATGGGATGTCGGTGGCTGGATCGGCGACCCGGACTGGGCGCTGCCCACCCTCATCACCCTGACCGTCTGGCAGTTCGGCGCGCCGATGGTGATCTTCCTGGCCGGGCTGAAGCAGGTGCCGGGCGAGTTGTACGAGGCCGCCGAGATGGACGGCGCCGGCCGCTGGCGGCGGTTCCGGTCCATCACCCTGCCGATGATCTCGCCGGTGCTCTTCTTCAACCTCCTGCTGGAGCTCATCCACTCGTTCCAGGTCTTCACCTCGGCGGTGGTGATCGCGGGGTCGGGCACCAACACCGGCGGACCGGGCGACTCCCTGCTGGTCTACGGCTGGTACCTCTACGAGCAGGGCTTCCGCAATCTGCGCATGGGCTACGCCGCCGCGATGGCCTGGATGCTGATGCTCGGCATCGGCCTGGTGACCGCCGTGCTGTTCAAGACCCAGCGCGGCTGGGTGCACTACGAGGAGGATGCCAGGTGAGCGTGGACCGGCGGGCTGCGCGGGCTGGACTGACGAGCCGCGCAGCGGCGAAGGAGCGAGCAGTGACGAAGGAAGCCCGCGCTGGTAAGCGCGCCGGGGCTGAGCGGGAGGCGGCGTGAGTGCTTCTGTGGCGGTCGGGCGGCGCCGTGCACGGTCCGTCGTGTGGCATGCGGGGGCGCTTGCCGTGCTGGCGGTGATCCTCTACCCCGTGGTGTGGGTGATCGGCGGCTCGTTCAAGCCCGGTGACCAGATCGTCGGCAGCCTCCAGTTGCTGCCCACCGATCCGATCACCGACAACTACCGCCGGCTCAGCGATGGCATCGCGGATGTGCCGATCTCGACCTTCTTCACCAACTCGCTGCTGCTGGCGGCCGGTTCGGTGATCGGCGTGCTGTTCTCCTGCTCGCTGGCGGCCTACGCCTTCGCCAGGATCCGCTTCGCCGGGCGCAACGCGCTCTTCACGCTCATGATCTCCACCCTGCTGCTGCCGTTCCAGGTGTTGATCATTCCGCAGTACATCCTGTTCCAGAAGCTGGACCTGATCAATACGTATGTGCCGCTGCTGCTCGGCAAGTACCTGGCGGCGGACGCCTTCTTCGTCTTCCTGATGGTGCAGTTCATGCGCGGGCTGCCCCGGGAGCTGGACGAGGCGGCCCGGCTGGACGGCTGTGGCCATCTGCGCATCTACTGGAACATCGTGCTGCCGCTGTGCCGCCCGGCCCTGATCACCAGCGCGATCTTCACCTTCATCTGGTCCTGGAACGACTTCATCGGACCGCTGCTCTACCTCAACGAACCGGACAAGTACACGGTCTCGCTGGGCCTGAAGCTCTTCATCGACCAGGACTCCGTCGCCGACTACGGAGGCATGGTCGCCATGTCGTTGGTCGCCCTGCTGCCGGTGCTGCTGTTCTTCCTGGCCTTCCAGCGCTATCTGGTCGAGGGCGCGGCGACTTCCGGGCTGAAGGGCTGAGGCCGTCATGGGAAAGAGCATGGAAGCTGCCAGGGGAGCAGCCGCCGTACGGCGCACTGCGCACGGCTCGCCGCGCTTCGCCCTGTTCGCCGAATGCCTGCTGACCGGCGTCTGGGTGGTGCTCGCCGCCCTGCCGGTGATCACCCTGCTGCCCGCGTTCGCCGCCGGCTGTGCGCATCTGAGCCGCCATCTGGACGGCGAGCGGTCCACCTGGCGGGACTTCCTGGCCGGGCTGCGGGAGGCGACCCGGAGCGGCTGGCGGTTCTCCCTGCTGTGGTGGGCGGCGCTCGCGCTGCTCGCCTTCGATCTGCGGGTGGCCCGCTCCGGGGCCCTGCCCGGCGGGCCCGCGCTGATCGCCGTGAGCGTGGCGGGCCTGCTCGCGGTGGTCGTCCTCGGGCTGCGGACGGCGGCCTTACGGCGGCCCGGCACCGCATGGCCGACCGCCGCCCGTACCGCCGCACGCCAGGGGCTGGCCGCCGACCCCGGCGGATCGCTGCTGCTCATCGGCGGGCTCGCCGTACTCGCCGTCGCCGCCTGGCAGATGCTGCCGCTGATCGCCCCGGCGGCGGGCGCCCTCGCGGGCTGTGCGGTCGCCGTGGAGCGCCGCGCCCGCGTCTGACCCGGCTCCGCCCTCCCCGGCGCCTCCTCCGCCGGTTCATGTCATGCACCTGCCCCCGAACGAAAGGTGAAGCGGACATGCCCCCGATCCCCCGACGCAACCTCCTCAAGGCCGCCGCCGCCACCGGCGCCGCCGTGCCGTTCTCCTGGCTGCTCGCCCACAACGCCCCGAAGGCCGCCGCCGACAGCCCCGCCGGGAAGGCCGCCGACGAGCCCGTGGACATCACCTGGCTGGAGGACGGCGGTCTGGGCGCGGCCGCGGGCTCCACCTTCGGCGTTCCCTGGCCCAAGGGCGCCCACCCCGGCGACCGGACGTTCGCGCTGACCACCGCCGACGGCACACACGTGCCCCTGCAGACCTGGGCCACCGCCTACTGGCCCGACGGCTCGCTGAAGTGGACCGCGCACGCGGCGGGGGAGGGCCTCACCGGCAGCGCCTACCAGCTCACCACCGGCACGCCCACCGCGCCCGCCAAGAAGGTCACCGTCTCCGAGAGCGGCGGCAGGATCACCGTCGGCACCGGGGTCATCAAGGCCGTCATCAGTAAGGACGGCAAGCAGCTCGTACGCTCCGTCACCCGCGGCTCCACCGAGATCGCCCGCGACGGCCGGCTGGTCCTGCTCCGCCAGGGCGACGTGGACGACGGCGACCACGGCCGTGCCGAGTGGGAGCGGTTCGACGGCGAGATCAGCGGGGCGAAGGTCGAGCAGAAGGGCCCCGTCCGCGCCGTCGTCCGCATCGACGGCAAGCACCGTAACGGCCGCCGCGCCTGGCTCCCCTTCAGTGTCCGGCTCTACTTCTACGCGGGCGCCGACTCCTTCCGTATGGTGCACACCATCACGTTCGACGGCGACCAGGACAAAGACTTCATCCGCGGTCTCGGCGTCCGCTTCTCCGTGCCGATGCGCGACGCGGCGTACGACCGCCACATCCGCATCGCGGGCGAGGGGAAGGGATTCCTCACCGAGGCCGTCAAGGGCGTCACCGGGCTGCGCCGGGACCCCGGCGCGAGTGTCCGCACCGCCCAGGTCAAGGGCGAGAAGCTGCCCGACCCGGCCGACTGGGACCAGCGCGTCACCTCCCGGCTGCATCTCATCCCCACCTGGGGCGACTACACCCTCTCCCAGCTCTCCGCCGACGGCTTCACCCTGCGCAAGCGCACCAAGCCCGGCCATGGCTGGATCGCGGCGGGCGGCGGCGGGCGGGCGAGCGGCTTCGGCTACGTCGGCGGCGTCAGCGGCGGACTCTCCTTCGGACTGCGCGACTTCTGGGAGAAGTTCCCCGCCCAGCTGGACATCCGCGGCGCCGCCGGGGCCGAGGCCGAGGTCACCCTGTGGCTCTGGTCGCCCGAGGCCCAGCCCATGGACCTGCGCTTCTACCACGACGGCATGGGCCAGGACACCTACCCCGAACAGCTCGAGGGCCTCGAGATCACCTACGAGGACTACGAGCCCGGCTTCGGCACCCCGTACGGCATCGCCCGCACCAGCGAACTCACCTTCTGGGCCAACGCGGCCACCCCCGACGCCGACACCCTCGTCCGGCAGGCCGCCGCCGTGCGCACCCCGCCCCAACTGGCCGCCGGACCCGCCGACCTGGCCCGCGCCAAGGTCTTCGGCGGCCTCTTCGCCCCCGTCGACCGCTCCACCCCCGCCAAGGCGAAGGTCGAGGACCGGCTGGACTTCCTCTTCGACTACCACAAGGGCCAGGTCGAGCAGCGCCGTTGGTACGGCTTCTGGGACTACGGCGACATCATGCACACCTACGACGGCGACCGGCACCAGTGGCGGTACGACGTCGGCGGCTACGCCTGGGACAACACCGAGCTCTCGCCCGACCTGTGGCTCTGGCTGGCGTATCTGCGCTCCGGCCGCTCCGACATCTTCCGCTTCGCCGAATCGATGACCCGGCACACCGGCGAGGTCGACGCGCACCACCTCGGCAAGTGGGCCGGACTCGGCACCCGGCACGGTGTCCAGCACTTCGCCGACAGCGCCAAACAGCAGCGCATCTCCACCGCCCTGTACCGCCGCTACTACTACTTCCTCACCGCGGACGAGCGGATCGGCGACATCATGCACGCCCTCGTCGACTCCGACGAGACGTTCCTCGTCCTCGATCCACAGCGCAAGGTCCGGGACGACCCCGACTACGAGCCCGATCCGCACGCTCTGGACATCGGCTTCGGCACCGACTGGAGCGGCCTCGCCGGGGCCTGGCTCACCGAATGGGAGCGGCGCGGGCCGAAGGCGAAGAAGGCCGAGGCGCGACTGCGCTCCACCATGGAGACCATCGCGGCCCAGCCCAACGGCTTCGTCCAGGGCAGCGGGCTGTACGACCTCGACACCGGCAAGTACGCCATCGCCGACCGGCCCAAGGTCAGCGTCTCCCATCTGTCCGCGGTCTTCGGCCTGGTCGAGGTCTGCGCCGAGGTGATCGACCTCATCGACCTGCCGAAGTTCAAGGAGGCATGGCTGGACTACTGCCGCTACTTCAACGCCACCAAGGCCGAGCAGAAGGCCCGCTACGGCACCGACTTCGGCTCCCTGATCCTGGTCCAGGGCCACTCCCGGCTCGACGCCTACGCCGCCGTCCAGCTGAAGGACGACAAGCTGGCGGCCCGCGCCTGGCAGAAGTTCACCGAATACCACGAGGGTGACGGCTACCCCGACGCCACCATCAGCTGGAAGTCGGTGAAGGTCGAGGGCCCGGACGTGCTGGAGCCCGGCGTCGAGGCGGCCTGGGTGAGCACCAACGCCACCGCCCAGTACGGCCTCGCCGCGATCCAGAACCTCGCGCTCGTCGGCGACAAGCTGCCGGGCTAGGGG
>NZ_JAAAYH010000650.1:0-3510 GCF_018035285.1 Streptomyces sp. MK37H
GGCGCGGGGACGCCTGGTGGCGCGGATGGCCCCTGCACGGGGGTGCCCTGGCGTCCCATTGCGGGCATGCCCTGGGCCCCCTGCACGGGGATGCTCTGCGTGTCCGCCTTGGAGATGTCCCAGTCCCGCGCCGACGGCCGGTCCCCGGCGGTCCACCCGTCCAACCGATCGCTCATGGGCGGCAGTCTGCCGAGCGGCCGGAGGCGCCCGCCGTCCATTCATAGAGGTATGACAACTTCGGTGCCGCGTTGAACGCGGACCCGGTCGCCGTACGTCACCCCTCCGCACGTCACCCCTCCGCACGTCACCCCTCCGCACGTCACCTCGATGTCAGGCTCCGGTGCGCGGGTGCCTCGCCGAGCGCCTGCGCGGCCGTCCCGGAGCGCTGGATGCGGTGCCACCGCAGCCGCGTCCCGAGCAGGAGGGCGACCACGGACTGGATGACCACCAGATACATCAGCTGCCGGTAGACGAAGAGCTGGAACGGCAGGGACCACAGCGCCCGCATCCGCTCCCCGTCCAGCCGCAGCGCGTATCCGGCGCAGACCACCTGGATGGTGAGATAGCCGAACCACACCCCGGCCGCCTCCGCCGGGTCGAGGAAGAGCGCGCCGTACAGGGCGAAGAGGTCGATCACGGGCGCCAGCAGCGGCAGCAGCACCTGGAAGAGCATGAGGTAGCTGAGCCCCCGGCGGCCGAACCGCCCCACCGAGCCCAGCGAGATCATCGCGCGGCGGTGCTTCCACATGGCCTGGAGCGTGCCGTACCCCCAGCGGTACCGCTGCCGCCACAACTGGCGCAGCGAGGTGGGCACCTCGGTCCAGGCGACGGCGGTCTCCTCGTACACCACCCGCCAGCCCGCCCGCCACAGCGCCATGGTGAGGTCGGTGTCCTCGGCGAGGGTGTCCTCGCTGACCCCGCCGACGCCCATCACCGCGTCCCGCCGGAAGGCCCCGATGGCTCCGGGCACGGTCGGCATGCACTCCAGCACCTCGAACATCCGGCGGTCGAGGTTGAACCCGAAGACGTACTCCAGATGCTGCCACCTGCCCAGCAGACTGCGCCGGTTGCCCACCTTGGTGTTGCCGCTGACCGCGCCGATGGCCGGGTGGGCGAGCGGCTGGATGAGCTGGTGGATGGCGTCCGGTTCGAAGACGGTGTCGGCGTCGACCATCACCACGATGTCGTGCTTGGTGTGCACCAGACCGGTGTTGAGGGCGGCCGCCTTGCCCGCGTTGGGCTGTCGGACCACCAGCACCCGGCGGTCGTTGACGCTCGCGGCGATATCGGCCGTACGGTCCGTCGAGCCGTCGTCGATCACGACGATTTGCAGCCGCTGATGGGTGGAGGCGAGCAGTGAGCGGAGGGTGGCCTCGATGCCCGCCTCCTCGTTGTACGCGGGGATCAGCACCGTCACCGGCTCGTTGACCTGCTTCCCGGGCCGGAAGCGGGTGAGCCGCCGGACGTGGGTACGCGCGAACAGCACGAGCATCAGCAGCCGCAGCACCCCCAGCGCCCCGGCGATCCCCAGCACCCAGGCCATGGTGGACACAAAGCTCCGGCCGATGGCCGCGACCCAGATCAGCGCCTTGCCCTCCCAGCGCTCCAGGCCCGAGACCGGGACGTCGACCGGGGGCACGCCGAGCCCGCCGGTCACGGTGGTGAACTTCTTGGCCCGCGGGTCCTTGAGCAGCCTCTCCGTTTCCTGGTACGCGGTGTCCGTCTGGCTGAACTGCCGGACCATCCCCTGCGAGGGCTTCGTGCCCGACCGGTCGGCGGCCACCAGCGCATAGCCCTCCGCGGCCACGCGCCGCGCCGCCTGCCACTCGTCGCCGCACAGCGTGTCCACATCGGTGGTCAGCGGCAGCCGCAGCAGCCTCGGCTGGACCCCCACGGACCCCGCCAGCGCCGACTCGGTGAGGGACAGCTCCATCCGGGAGCGGCTGGCGGACGCCGTGCCCATGTCGGCGCCGGTGTAGGTGTTCGACCCGATCTCATGGCCCTCGGCGCGGATCCGGCGTACGAGGTCGGGGTACTGGGCCGCCTTGGCGCCGGAGACGAAGAACGTGGCCCGCGCGTCGTACCGGCGCAACAGGTCCAGCAGACGCGGCGTCTGGACGGGGTCCGGCCCGCCGTCGTAGGTCAGCGCCACCGTCCCGGCGGGCATCCCCACGGTCCGCACCCGGCCCCCGTTGATCTGCACCACCGGCCCGCCGTCGGCCAGCGCCCGCGGCACCGGGCTGGTGCACGGCCGCCGCGCCTTCGCCGCGTCCACCTCGTGGTTGGTCCAGCCCTGGAACATCAGCAGGCCGAACATGGCGGGAAGGACGAGGAGAAGGAGCAGCCAGTGCGCGCGCGGATCACGGGCCGCCTTGTGCCGACCTCCCCGGGACGGGTGGTTTGGTTCCTGGCGTTTTTTCGACCGGTTGCCCTCAAACATGGTTGGTCGCACCGTAGTTGCGGGACGCGCGGCGGAGCCGGAGAAGCAGCGGGAATGGATAAGAATTCCCGGGACGCTCCCCGCCGCGTGGCCGGATCGCGTAGTGGGCACGCGGAAGGCCCGCCTCCGCGGGTCGGCCCTGCTTGACTGACGCGATGACCTCTCCCGTTTCCTCCGTCTTCGAGACCACCAAGCCCGCGCCCGCCGACTACCTCACCCGGCTCGCCGCGAGTGACGCGGGGCGCGACTACAAGGGGCGGATGCTGGACGCCCTCGACCTCCGGGCCGGGCTGGCCGTCCTCGACGCGGGCTGCGGCCCCGGCGCCGATCTCCCGGCCCTCGCCGAGGCGGTGGCCCCGGGCGGTACGGTCATCGGGGTCGATCGCGACGAGGCGATGCTGGACGCGGCGGCGGCGCGCACGGCCGCGCATCCGTGCGTCGAGCTGCGGCGGGGCGATGTCCACGCCCTCCCTCTGGACGATGCCGCGGTGGACCGCGCCCGCACCGACCGGGTGCTGCAGCATGTGGCCGACCCGGCCCGCGCCCTCGCCGAGTTCCACCGGGTCCTGCGTCCTGGCGGGCGGCTGGTGATGGGCGAGCCCGACTGGGACACCCTCGCCGTCGACCATCCCGACCCGGCGCTCTCCCGTGCCTACACCCGCCACATCACCGAGCGGGTGATCCGCAACGCCACCATCGGCCGCCAGCTCGCCCGGCTCGCCACCGACGCCGGGTTCCGGGTGCCGGAGGTCATCCCGGCCACCCAGGTCTTCCGCGACGTCCGCACGGCGGACCGGGTCTTCGGATTCGAGCGCACCACCCGCCGTGCCGTCGAGGCCGGCTACCTCACCGAGGACCAGGCGGCCGCCTGGCTGCACCACCTGGCCCACGGCCCGTTCTTCGCCTCGGCGACGCTGTACGTGGTGGTGGCGGAGGCGTAGCCGGGCGGCCTCAGACGGGCCTGAACCAGGTGGCCAGGGCCTCGTGGAGACCGTCGTTCGTGGTGCCCTGCCAGGCGATGTAGCAGTCGGGCCGGAGCAGGAGTGCGGTGTCGAGGCCGGGGACGGTCG
>NZ_JAAAYH010000651.1:0-3504 GCF_018035285.1 Streptomyces sp. MK37H
CCGGGTCGCCCTGGAGCGCGCCGCCGCGGCGGGCGCGGACATTGGGGGCCGGGTGGCGTGGACGCGGGCCGATCTGACCAGTAGGCGGCCCCCGGCCGCCGCCTTCGACCTGGTGTCGGTCCAGTACTTTCCGCTCAAGCGCCAGCCGGACCACGGCGCGCTGCGCGGCCTGCTGGGTGCCGTCGCGCCCGGCGGCACGCTGCTGTTCGCCACGCATGACCTCGCCGATCTGAGCCCGCACCCGGAGCAGGGCTTCGACCCCGGGGACTACTACCAGCCCGACGACGTCGCCGGGGTGCTCGACGACGACTGGGCGGTTGTGGTCAACGAGACCCGTCCACGCACCGCTCCCGCCCCTGCCGGCACCCACCACACCCATGACACCGTGCTGCGAGCGCGACGGCTGCGGTAAGCGGTGGCCGCGGCCGGTCAGGGCTGGAGCTGGTGGCCCAGGGCCGTCGCCTTCTCCACGCGCCGGGCGAGGACCTCCTCGTGACGGTCCGCCATCTGCCGCAGCGCGTCCTTGCGGTCGCGCTTGGAGAGCCGGTCGATGTAGAGATGGCCCGAGAGATGGTCGGCCTCGTGCTGCAGACACCGGGCGAAGTAGCCGGTGCCCTCGATCACCAGCGGATTGCCGTCCTTGTCGACGCCGCGGACCACGGTGCGGTCGGTGCGCGGTACGTCCATCCGCGCGCCCGGTACGGACAGACAGCCCTCGGTCTCCTCGATGAGCAGCCGGTGGGCCGGGTCGGGCTGGTCCAGGACGGGGTTGATGATGTGGCCGATGTGTCGTACGCCGTGGTCGTCGGGGCAGTCGTAGACGAACAGCCGCAGATCGACGTCGACCTGATTGGCGGCCAGCCCGGCGCCGTCGGCGATGTACATGGTGAGGAACATGTCGTCGATGAGGGCGCTCAGCTCGGGTGTGCCGAACTCGGTCACCTCGCGGCAGGAGCGGCGCAGCACCTCCTCACCGACCTCGGTGATCCGGCGCGGGGAACCGCGCTCGGCCTCCGGAGGCAGTGCCGGATAGGAGTCGACGGGTTTCCCCTGCACCAGGACGCGCACCGCTGACCTCACCCTTTCCGCCCCCACTGCCGGCCGCCCGATGGCCGCTCACGGCCGCTGAGGCCGCCCCCGCTGATGGTCATGTCCGGCCAACGTAGCAGGGGCGGTTCGGCCGCGGCTCCGGCGCACGTCAGATCGCGTCAGGTACGGGGTCAGAGCGCTTCGCCGAGCTCCTCCAGCAGCCGCCGCTTGCTGCGGGCCCCGACCAGCGACCGCACCGGCTCGCCCGCCCGGAACAGCATCAGCGTCGGCATCGAGAGCACCCCGTACGCGTTGGTGGTGGACGGGTTCTCGTCCACGTCCAGGGACACCACCTTCAGCCGGTGGCCCTCCTCCTGAGCGATCTCCGCCAGCACCGGCGCGATCATCCGGCACGGGGGGCACCACGAGGCGGTGAACTTCACCAGCACCGGCAGCTCGGCCGCCAGCACCTGCTCGGCGAAGGTGGCGTCCGTGACCGTGGCCACTCCCCCGGTGTGTGTCAGTGACATGTCATATCTCCCTTGGTGTCTTTGTCGTGCGAGTGGAGCTGTCGTGGTTACGGCGGGCTCACGGGCCGGGTGGTGTCAGCTCGCAGCGCGGCTCCGGGCCCCCTTCGGGCGCCGTCGCCGCGGCCTCCAGCTCCGCGCGGGCCCGCTCCGCCTGGACGAGCTGTGTCCCGACCCGCTCCCGGATCGCGCTCAGCCGGGCGATGCACTCGTCCAGCTCGGCGAGCTTGCGCCGGTAGACGTCCAGCGAGGCGGGGCAGGAGTCACCGGCCGGATGGCCGGAGCGCAGGCACTCGACGAACGGACGCGTCTCCTCCAGCTCGAAGCCGAAGTCCCGCAGCGTGCGGATCTGCTGGAGCAGCCGCAGATCCTCCTCGTCGTACGACCGGTAACCATTGCCGGTGCGGCGCGCGGGCAGCAGCCCGAGCGACTCGTAATAGCGCAGGGTGCGGGTGGTCGTACCCGCCCGTTCGGCCAGCTCTCCGATCCGCATGACTTGACGGTAGACCTTGACCCTGGCGTAAAGGCCAGAGCGCGGTGCGGGGCTGGTGGGTTCCGCGGCCGCCGGCCGATGACTGACCGTTGTCGGACCCTCGCCGTACAGTGCCGATATGACCACACCCGACGTGGATGAGTTCGCCGAGCCGCTGCCCGCCACCCGCCGTGCCCTGCTGCGGCGCCTTGCCCGCGGCCAGGCCGAGGGCCGTGCCCCGTCCCTGGTGGGGGCCGTGGTGCGGGAGGGGCAGCTGGTGTGGACGGGTTCGCGCAGCTCTGTGGACGGATCCGCACCGGACGCCGACACCCAGTACCGCATCGGCTCCTTGACCAAGACCTTTGTGGCGGTGCTGGTGATGCGGCTGCGCGACGAGGGGGTGCTGGACCTCGGCGATCCGCTGGCCAAGCATCTGGACGTGCCGGAGGCCGAGGGCGCGACCGTGGCCCAGCTCCTCTCCCACACCTCGGGTCTCGCCGCCGAGGCCCGCGGCCCGTGGTGGGAGCGCACGCCCGGGGCGCTGCGGCCCGAGACGGCCGATATCTTCGGCGAGCGCCCGCTGATCCACCCCGCGGGCCGCCGTCATCACTACTCCAACCCCGGTTTCGCACTGCTCGGCGCGCTGGTCGAGCGGCTGCGCGGAGCGCCCTGGGGCGAGGTGCTCGCGCATGAGGTGCTGGAGCCGCTGGGGATGGGGCGTACATCGCTTGAGCCGCGGGCGCCGCACGCCGGGGGATGGGCCGTGCACCCCTGGGCGGATGTGCTGCTGCCCGAACCGGCCGAGGACACCGGGCGGATGGGCCCGGCCGGACAGCTCTGGTCGACCGCCGGGGATCTGGCCCGCTTCGCCGCCTTCCTGCTGGACGGGGACGAGCGGGTGCTCGGCGCGGAGTCGCTCGCCGAGATGCGGGCGCCCGCCGTCGCCCCCGAGGAGGGGGACTGGGACGGCGGCTACGGCCTGGGGACGCAGCTCGTCCGCCACGGCGGGCGGTTCCTTCACGGCCACACCGGCTCCATGCCCGGCTTCCTGGCCTCGCTGTGGGTCAGCACCGAGGACCGGCTGGCCGGGATCGCGCTGGCCAACACCACCTCGGGGCCGGCGATCGGCGCCATCGCCGCCGACCTCATACGGATCGTGGCGGAGCACGAGCCCCGTATCCCCGAGCCGTGGCGGCCGCTGACCGAGGTCGATCCGGCGCTGCTGGCGCTGACCGGGCCCTGGTACTGGGGCCCCCGCGCCTATCACCTGCGGCTGCGCGCGGACCGCGGACTGGAGCTGTCCCCGGCCACCGGGGGAGGCCGGGCCTCCCGCTTCAGGGCCGAGCCGGACGGCACCTGGACGGGGCTCGACGGCTATTACGCGGGGGAGACCCTGCGGGTGGTCGAGGGGGAGGGCGGCGCCCCGGCCCATCTCGACCTGGGCACCTTCGTGTTCACCCGGGAGCCCTACGCCCC
>NZ_JAAAYH010000652.1:0-3485 GCF_018035285.1 Streptomyces sp. MK37H
GCGGTCCTGGCCGATGACCACGGCGCGGTGGTCGAAGAGCGTCCTGGACCGCAGCAGGGACCAGCCCACCTCAGCGGCGCTCACCTCGGGCTCGCCGATGATGTGCCCGGTCAGGGCCCGTGCCTGGCCTCGTAGCGCCACGTCGCTCTGTGCGGAGATCACCCAGGGCACCACACCAGCGACGTCCGATACGGGGGCGGGCTCGATCGGCTCGGGGGCCTGCTCAAGGATGAGATGGGCGTTCGTACCGGAGATGCCGAAGGAGGAGATCCCCGCCCGGCGGGGCCGTTCGCCCTGGGGCCATGGGACGGGTTCGCTGAGCAGGCTCAGGTCGCCCGCGCTCCAGTCGACATTCGGGGTCGGTTCGTCGATGTGCAGTGAGGCGGGCAGCACCCCGTGGCGCATCGCCATCACCATCTTGATGACCCCGGCCACTCCGGCGGCGGCCTGGGTGTGGCCGATGTTGGACTTGATGGAGCCGAGCCACAGCGGCTGGTCCTCCGGCCGTTCCTGCCCGTACGTGGCCAGCAGCGCCTGGGCCTCGATCGGATCGCCGAGGGTGGTCCCGGTGCCATGTGCCTCTACGGCGTCCACCTCGGACGCCGACAGCCGGGCGTTGGCGAGCGCCTGCCGGATCACCCGCTGCTGCGAGGGCCCGTTCGGCGCGGTCAGCCCGTTGCTGGTGCCGTCCTGGTTGACGGCGGAGCCACGGACGACGGCCAGCACGCGGTGGCCGTTGCGTCGCGCGTCCGACAGCCGCTCCAGCAGGACGAGACCGACGCCCTCGCCCCACACCATGCCGTCCGCCGCGGCCGCGAATGGTTTGCACCGTGCGTCGGGCGCGAGACCACGCTGGCGGGAGAACTCGATGAACGCGCCCGGGGTGGCCATCACCGTCACCCCGCCGGCCAGGGCCATCGTGCATTCGCCCTGCCGTAGGGCCTGAGCTGCCAGGTGCATGGCCACGAGCGATGACGAGCACGCCGTGTCCACCGTGACCGCCGGGCCTTCGAGGCCGAAGGAGTAGGCCACCCGGCCGGACACCACACTGCCGATATTGCCCGTGGCGACATAGCCTTCGACATCGCTCGCCGTATCGCCGGTGAGGGAGATGTAGTCCTGGGACGTCACTCCCGCGAACACGCCCGTGTTGCTGCCCGCGAGCGTGTCCCGATCCAGACCCGCGCTCTCGAAGGTCTCCCAGGCGGTTTCCAGGAGCAGCCGCTGCTGGGGGTCCATGGCGACCGCCTCGCGCGGGCTGATGCCGAAGAACCCGGGATCGAACTCGGCCGCCTGGTAGAGGAATCCGCCCTCGCGGACATAGCTCGTCCCCGAGCGGTCGGGATCGGGGTCGTAGAGCGCGTTCAGATTCCAGTTGCGGTCGGTAGGCATCTCCGCGATGGCATCGCGGTGCGCCATGACCAGGTCCCACAGCTCCTTCGGGGAGTGGGCGTCGCCAGGGAAGCGGCAGGCCATGCCGACGATCGCGATCGGCTCGTCCTGGGCGGCCGTGGTCGGGGTGTGAGCGGCGACGGCCAGCTGCTGGCCCGTGAGTTCGGCCCGCAGATAGGTGGCGAGGGCGTTGGGCGTGGGGTGGTCGAAGACGAGCGCGGGCGCGAGGTCGATTCCGGTGGCGGTGGAGAGCTGGTTGCGCAGTTCCACGGCGGTCAGGGAGTCGAACCCGAGCTCCTGGAACGGCTGGGCGGGCGGAATGGCGTCCGGTCCGGAATGCCCCAGGATCGAGGCCGCGAGGGCCTGGATCCGCTCGAGGAGGAGCTGGTGCTGCTGCTCGGGGGCGGCGGCGGAGAGCCGCTGCTGGAGCGAGGTGCCGACGGACGTGCCCGTGGACGCGCCGGTGGTTCGCTCGGCAGGGTTCTCGGCGGCCGTGACCAGGTCGTCGAGCAGCGGGCTGGGGCGCTGGGCGGTGAACGCCGTCGGGAACTTCTCCCAGTCGATGTCCGCCACGGTGACCGTGGTGTCACGGTGGTCCAGGGCGTGCTGGAGCGATGCCACGGCCAGTTCGGGGCTCAGCGGGCACAGCCCACGCCGCCCGTAGAACGCGAGCGCGGTCTCGTCGGCGGCCATGCCCGCGTCGCCCCAGGGACCCCAGGCGAGGCTGGTGGCGGGGAGTCCCCGGGCGCGGCGGTGCTCGGCGAGGGCGTCGAGATAGGTGTTCGCGGCGGCGTAGGCGCCTTGCCGACTGCCGCCCCACGCGGCCGCGCCGGACGAGAAGAGCACGAAGGCGCTGAGGTCGAGCCCCTGGGTCAGCTCATGCAGATGGGCGGCGGCCAGGGCCTTGGGCCCGAGCACATGCTGCAGCCGCTCCGGCCCCAGATCGGCGATGAGCTCGGTGTCCGACGTTCCGGCGGCGTGGATGACGGTGGTGAGGGGGTGTTCGGCTGGGATGGTGTCGAGGAGGTGCTGGAGTGCGGCCCGGTCGGAGGCGTCGCAGGCGGTGATGGTGACGGTCGTGCCCAGGTCGGTGAGTTCTTGGGCGAGTTGGGTGGCGCCGGGGGCGTCGGGGCCGGAGCGGCTGATGAGGTGGAGATGGGGTGCGCCGTGGCGGGCGAGCCAGCGGGCGATCTGGGCGCCGAGACCGCCGGTGCCGCCGGTGATGAGCGTGGTGCCCGTGGGTTGCCAGGTCCTGGGGGCAGCTGTGGGCGTACCGGCCCTACGGAGACGCCGGGCGTAGCTGCCGGTGGCGCGAATGGCGGTCTGGTCCTCCGGCCCACCGGGGGCGAGCAGCGCGGCCAGACGGTCTGCGGTGTGGTGGTCGATGACGGTCGGGAGATCGATCAGGCCACCCCAGCGGCGAGGGTGTTCCAGGGCCGCGGCGCGGCCAAGTCCCCAGGTCTGCGCCTGCCGCGGGCTGGGGAGCGGATCGCCGGGACCGGTGGCGACGGCGCCCTGCGTGAGGCACCACATGGGCGCCGGGATCTCGGCGTCGCCGAGAGCCTGGACGAGCACGGTGGTCGCGGCCAGCCCGGAGGGCACGGCAGCGTATTCGGGGTGCGGCTCCTCGTCGAGGGAGAGCAGGCTCAGCACTCCGACGGGTTCGCCCTCCGTGGCCAGACGGGTGAGGTGGTCCGCCAGGGCGTCGCGATCGACGGTACGGGTGTCGAGCGCATGGCGGAGCGGGGTGGCGCCGTGGCTGGTCAGGGCGTGCGCTGCGGCTGCCACGGCAGGGTGGTCGGACTGACCGGCGGGGAAAATCAGCAGCCAGGTGCCGGAGAGGTCCGGACGCGCGGAGGAAGTGGAAAGGCGCTTCCAAGTGGTCTGATATCGCAAGGAATTGACGACCGACCGCTCCCGGTGCTGCCGCCGCCAGGCGGACAGCGTCGGAAGAACAGCGCCCAGCATGGGCTGCTGATCCGCCGGTGAGTCGATGGTCGCCGCCAGGGCTTCCAGATCCTCGCGCTCCACCGCCTCCCAGAACTCCCTGTCGACCAGAGCCGACTCGGTGGGCGTCGGGTCGGAGGAAGAGC
>NZ_JAAAYH010000653.1:0-3482 GCF_018035285.1 Streptomyces sp. MK37H
GCCGTAGACGATGGAGAGCTTCCGGAACGAGAGCTTCTCCGCCGGTACCGCGAGCCGCATCTCCGGGAACCGCCGTATGAGCGCGGGGTAGGCGGCCCGGAGCTCCATTTTGGCCAGCTCGGCGCCGATGCAGCGGTGGATGCCGTATCCGAAGGCCAGGTGAGAGGGGGCCTGCCGGTGCGGATCGACCCGCTCCATGTCCGGGCCCAGCTTCTCGTCCCGGTTGGCCCCGCTCAGTGAGCACAGCACCAGATCACCGGCGGATATCCGGGTGCCCGCGATCTCCATGTCCTCGCGGGCGAACCGCGGGAAGGCCACCTGCACCACGGTGAGATAGCGCAGCAGTTCCTCCACGAACGGGTCCACGACATCGTCCTGGTCACGTATCGCGGCGAACTGCTCGGGGGCCTGGAGCAGCACCAGCGTGCCGAGCGCCAGCATGCTCGCGGTCGTTTCCAGACCGCCGGTCAGCACCCCGTCGGCGAGCCCGGCCAGCTCATGGTCGTCGAGCTCGTCGCCGTGCTCCTTCACCAGCATGCCGAGCAGCCCGTCGCCGGGCGTCTCACGCTGCTTCCGCACGATCCCGTGCAGATAGGAGAGGGAGTCCGACATCGCGCCGAAGGAGGCGTTCGCCCCGTCGAAGAGGTCGAACCGCGCCGTGCTGTGGCGCTGGAAGTCATCGCGGTCCTCGTACGGCACACCGAGCAGTTCGCAGATGACCAGCGCGGGAATGGGAAGCGCGAACGCCTGCACGAGATCCACCGGGCCCTTGGCCGCGGCCATCTCGTCGAGGCGCTCCTCCACGATGGAGTGGATGCGTGGGGTGAGCCTGCTGAGCCGCCGCATGGTGAATTCGGGCGTCAGCAGGCGTCGCAGTCTCGTATGCGTCGGTGGATCGCTGAAACCGAGACCTCCCGGATTCTGCTGCGGGGCGACGCCGATGTTCCGTTCCGCGAGGTTGGTGAAATCGGAGCTGAAGCCCTTCGCCTTTCCGAGCACCGCCTTGGTCTCGTCATATCCGGTGACAAGCCAGGCATTGATCCCGAAAGGCAACCATATCTTGCTGATCGGTTCCTTTGCCCTGGTTCGGGACAGATCGGCGATGGGATCGAGACCGTCGCGCCTCAGTGGTGCCAGTGTGGCGTCCGGGAGGAACGACATCTTGGACAAGTCGAAGCCGTTCTTCTGAATTCTCGAAAAGTACTTGCGACCCAGCCAGGCGACGATGTTTGAGCGGAGATTCGACATGGCGCAATACTGCCCTGCCATGCCCGGGCGGCCATGCTCCGATGCCGGACGCGCCCCGGTGTGATGCGCCACAACAGGGTGTGCGCCCTCCCCGTGCGGGCACTTCGGAGGGCGTGCCAGTGGGTGCACGGGTGGGCACTCCGGAGGGCGCACGGGTGGGCGTCAACGCGCCGATGGGTACCAAGGTGGCGCCGACCGCGAAATCGGAGGAAAGTGTAGATATCGGGCGTGAAGCCCGAGCGATGACGGTTGCCTGCGGGACGTCTGTGGCGCCCCCAGGGATATGAGTGAGGTGAGAGGCCTTGCGGGAGAGGTTCCGTGCTGTCCAGGGCGCGCCCTGCTGGGTGAGTCTCATGGCAGCGGATCTGGACCGCGCGCACCACTTCTACGGAGAGCTCTTCGGCTGGGGCTTCCGCCCCACCCGGCAGGGTCACGGCCGTTACACCATCGCGTACACCGAGGGCGGCGTACCGACCGTCGGTATCGGCGCCTCGTCCCCGTCGGCGGGGGTGAGCCTGCCGGTCACCTGGACCACGTACTTCGCGGCGGACAGCGCGGACGAGGTGGCCTCGCGCGTCCAGGAGCGCGGCGGCACGGTCGCGGTCGGGCCGCTGGAGTTCGGCAGCGGCCGGGTGGCCTGGGCGGCCGACCCGGACGGGGCCAACTTCGGCATCTGGGAGGGCGATCTGACCTCCGCCTGGTGGGGCGAGCGCAGACCGGGCGCGCCCGTATGGCTGGAGCTGCGCACCCGTGACGCCTTCGATGCGGCGCTCTTCTACGGTCAGGTCTTCGGCTGGGACACCCAGGGGCGGGAGCGCTGCGACGTCCGCTTCGAGCACGACCGGGTGGTCCTCCATATCGACGGTAAGGCGGTCGCGGGGCTGCGCGGCGGCGCCATCGAGGCCGCCCCGGACCCGAACGTCCGGCCCCGCTGGCGGGTCTACTTCTGCGTGAAGGACGTCGACGAGGTCGCCGAACGCGCCGCGGAGCTCGGCGGCGGCGTCATCTCCCTGCCGGCCGACACCCCCTATGGGCGCATCGCGGCGCTGCGCGACCCGGAGGGCGGGATCTTCAGCGTGGCGGCCGTGAGTAAAGAGCCCGCGGACGGGGATCCTGACCGTTGTAGCTGAGGGGGGAGGAGGCTGGGGCCCTCGACGGCTGTAGGCGTCGGCGCCTACGATCGGAAGTACGGCATCGCGTGCCGGTCACCGGCTGGGTGAGGCATGGAGGTGCCCGTGAGATTGCCTTACGGAGGCATTCCACAGTGTCTGTCGAGTTGAATCACACGATCGTCCATTCGCTGGACAACCACGAATCCGCGGAATTCCTGGCGAATATCCTTGGCCTCGAGGTGGGGGAAGAATGGGGCCCGTTCGTTCCGGTGGAGACCAGTAATGGTGTCACCTTGGACTTCGCCACCATTCCCGGCGAGTCGATCGTCATGCAGCATTACGCGTTCCTCATCTCGGACGAGGAGTTCGACGCGGCCTTCGGGCGGATCCGGGAGCAGGGGGTCACGTACTATGCCGATCCCCATCTGAAGCAGCCGGGCGAGATCAACCACCATCACGGCGGGCGCGGGCTGTACTTCATGGACCCGGCCGGTCATGGCATGGAGATCATCACTCGCCCGTACGGCAACGAGGAGTAGTCCGGCACCGCGGGTGGACCGGGGCGCCGTACGCCCCGGTCCACCGGCTCAGTCCTCCTCTGCCCGCTCGCGGTCCCGGCGCTCCCGCCACGCCCGTACGGCCTCGTCGATGTCGAAGGGCGCGAGATTGAGCGGCGGGCCGGGCGGGGGCCGCCGGATCGCCTCACGGATCTTGTCATTGACCTCCGAGAGGATCTCCCGCACCATCCGCTCCGACGGCGCCCTCTCCACGGCGGCGAGCGCGTCCTCCGCCTCTTTGCGCAGTACGAGTGCCGGCGGCAGAAACGACAAATTCTCGCGGGCCATCTTCTCCTTGACCCACCACAGATCGTCATAGGGCCTGTCGAGATTGGGGAGGGGTTTTCCCTTCCCCTGGAGATTGGCGAACGCGCCGCGTTCCTCCGCCTCACGGATCTGTCGGTCGGCCCACGTTTCGAAACTGATGCCCGGTGGCTTTCGCTCGGTCATCCTCGAATTCTCCCTCGGGCGGCGCGGAACGCGCCACAGGCCGTATGGGAACGGGAGGTCGGAGGTGGGAGGCGAGCACCGGCGGCAGATCCTGGAACGTCCGCCCGGTGGCGGG
>NZ_JAAAYH010000654.1:0-3481 GCF_018035285.1 Streptomyces sp. MK37H
GCCGAGGATCGCCACCACGGGGACGAGCAGGCGGGCGTCGGTGAGCGCGGCGAGCACCTCCGGTTCGGCCGAGCGGTCATCGGCCCAGGCGGCGAGCGCCGCGGTCAGCCGGGGGTCGGCGGAGCCGTCGTCGCCGGAGAAGCCGGGGTCGGGAATGTTCTTGAGCGCCACGCCATGAGGGTATCGACAGCGATGAGACCGAGATCCCCCGCACCCCCACCCGGGGCAGGGGCAGTGAAGGAGACGGCGTGGAACGCGTGGACGACGGCGGCCCGGCCCCGTCCGCCCTGTCCGGTGCGGGCGGGCTGACCGGGGCGCTCGCCGACGCGCTCGCGCCCCTGGCCGCGGACTTCTCGGTCGCCGTCCTGGAGCCCGGGTCGGGAACGAGCGGGGCCCATGGCGACGGCTCGTACGCCACGGCGAGCGTCATCAAGGTCGGCATCCTCGCGGCGCTGCTGCTCGGGGCACAGGACGAGGGGCGGCGGCTGACCGCTCAGGAGCGCTCGTACGCCACCGTGATGATCGAGCGGAGCGACAACGACGCGGCGACGGCGCTGTGGCAGACGATCGGCGGGGCGAACGGCCTCGAGACCGCGCTGGGCCGGCTCGGGCTGACCGATACGCACGCCGACGACCGCGGACGCTGGGGGCTGACGCACACCACCGCGTCCGATCAGCTGACCCTGCTGCGCGCGGTCTTCCTGGACGGCTCCCCGCTGAGCGCGCGGTCGCAGGCGTATCCACGGACGCTGATGGGCCGCGTCACCGCCGGTCAGACCTGGGGCATCTCGTCCGCCGCGGACGGCACCGGCGCGGGAACGCGGCTCAAGAACGGCTGGATGCCCCGCGACGCCACCGGCCTGTGGGTCGTCAACAGCATCGGCGAGGTGACGGCGAACGGCCGGCCCTATCTGATCGCGGTGCTCTCCGAGGGCAATGCCGACCGGGAGGGCGGAGTGGCCCTGGTGGAAGAGGTGGCACGGACGGCCGTGGCGACGACCGCCGCATACGGGTCGCGGTAAGCGGCCTGCTCCGGAACGGCCCCCAGCCGACGACCGCCGCCGGGCCTTCAGCGCGCAGGCTCCCCGCGAGCAGCGCGCCCGAACCCGACAACCGCCGAGGGGCCCTGGCCCGGCGCGCCCAGGGCACCGGCGAGCGGCCCGACCAGCGCGCCGCCCCGACAACCGCAGCCGTGCTTCAGCCCGTACGGATGCCCACGACCAGGCGCGCACACCGGGCCCGAGCCCACGACTCGGCGGCCGGGCGCCGCTCAGGGCCGACGGAACCCCGTCAGCGGCGCACCCAACAGCGGGCCGCCGCCGATCATCGCGGCCGCCGGGCGCCGCTCAGCGCGTACGCACCCCTGTCAGCAGCGCCCGCAGCCGCGGGGGCACCCGCAAGGGGCCCGAGCCGCGCCACAGGGATATCGCGGCGATGACCAGGGCCGTGCCGGCGAGGCCGGCGAGGAGGGCCATCTGGTTGGGGCCGGAGTCGTCGTGGGCGCCCTGGGTGTGGCCGGGGCCGTTGCCGAAGTAGCGGTTCGGGGAGACGGCCGCGGCGGGGCGCTGGGCCTCGGGCTTCAGCTTGTCGCCCGCGGTGATCGCGGCCGCCGGGTTCACCAGGCCCGCGCCGAGGTCGTCGCTGCGGCCGCCCTCGGGGACGTCCTGGGCGGTCCGGGTGAGGAGCCCGCGGATCTGGCGCGGGCTCAGGTCGGGGTGGGCGGCGCGGACGAGGGCGACGGAGCCGGAGACGAAGGCGGCGGCCGCGCTGGTGCCCCAGCCCTCGTAGTAGCGCTTGTCGGGGTCGGCGATGACCACGTCGACGCCGGGTGCGCAGACGGTGGCGTACCAGCGGCGGGTGGAGAAGGCGGCGCGGGAGCCGTAGCGGTCCACGGCGGTCACGGCGATGACCCCGGGGTAGGCGGCCGGGTAGGAGACCCGGTCGCCCTTCTCGCCGCCGTTGCCCGCGGAGGCGACCACGACCGCGCCCTTGCGCAGCGCGTACTGCACGGCGGCGTCCTCGGCGGCCTCGGGGTGGGCGGAGGCGCTGTCGTCGCCCAGCGAGAGGTTGATGACGTCGGCGCCGTGGTCGGCCGCCCAGCGGATACCGGCGGCGAGCGCGCCGCCACGGGTCGAGCGGGCCTTCTTACGGTCGGGATCGGAGTCCTCGAGGATCACCCGCACCGGCAGGATCCGCGCCTTCGGGGCGACACCCAGGACGCCCTCGCCGCCGGACGCGCCGTGGCCGTGCCCGGCGATGATCCCGGCCATGGCGGTGCCGTGGCGGGCCCAGGCGCGCTCGCCGCGCCGGGCGCCGAAGCCGATGAGGTCCTTCCCCGGCAGCACCTGGCCTTCGAGGTCGGGATGGCCGTCGTCGACGCCGGTGTCGAGGACGGCGACGGTGATCCCGGAGCCCTTGGTGGTCTGCCATGCCTCGCGGACGTGGAGGGTGTCCAGCGCCCACTCCTGGGCCTGTATGCCGTCGGCGTATCCGGGCGCGGCGGGCACCAGGGTCAGCCCGGCGGCGGCGAGGGCCACGGCGAGGCGCCGCCCGATCCTGGTCATGACGTGGTCTCCGTGAATGTGGCCAGGGCCCGGCGGAATCCGGCCTCGATCGCGTCGGCGATGGCCCGGGCGTCGTTGCCGAGGCCGGACTGCGCGGGGGCCGAGGTGGCTCCGCGCTGGGTCGCCTCGCCCGCCGACTGCGGGTCGGTGACCTCACGGCCGTCGGCGAAGCCGGTGACGGTGTAGATGACGGCGGGGGCGTCGGTGAGGATCCGGATCCGCCAGCTGGCGCGCTGGTCGTCGCCGAAACCGGCCGCGGCGGTGCCCTTGGCGGCGTACGTGCGGGGCATCAGATCGGTGCGCTCGTCCAGCTTCTCGGTGACGAAGCGCTGCCGCAGCGCCCGCATCCCGGTGGGGCCGGAGGTGGTGATCAGCACTCCGACGGTGGTGACGCTGGTGCTGGTGGCGTCGGTGTAGGTGGCCCGCACCAGCCGTTTGCAGCCCACCGGGGCCAGCGCCTTGGCGAGCAGCGGATCGAATCCCCCGCCGCAGCTGCTGTCGGGGGCCACGGCTATCCGGGTCCAGACGCGGTCGGCGCCGCCGGGGCCCTCGCCCTTGCCGCGCAGGGTGCGCGGGAAGAGGTCGTCCACGGGGATGCTGTGCCAGGCGGAGCGGGCGTGGGCGTAGGTGTCGGCGGTGGACGGCGGGGCGCCGGGGTCGTCGCCCAGCCAGCTTCCGGCCGCCGCCCCGCCGAGCAGCCCGAGCCCGAGGACGAGACTCGCGGCGGCGGCCGCCGTACGGCTGGGCGGACGGCGCCGGCCGCCCGGCCCGCCGGCCGCGAAGAGCCCGCCGGTGCGCGGTGGTGCGGAGGGGCGCGGCGGTGTCGAGGGCTGCGGGGGCACCCGGGTGCCGGACGCCCCGGCGGTGCCTCTGGAGAACGGGGTCTTCGCCCGTACGCCGAGGACGGGGGTCTCCGG
>NZ_JAAAYH010000655.1:0-3449 GCF_018035285.1 Streptomyces sp. MK37H
CCTGGCCCGCCGTACGAGCGGTCCTCGACCCGTCCATCACCGGCGGCGAACTATGGACCCCCCGCCACTTCGCCCTCCGCGGCACCCCCCGCCGCCGCCCCGTCCGAGGTCATCTCGCGGACGCGGAAGTCGCGGCCCACCTGTGGTCGGCAAGCCGCGACCTGACGGGGCTCGAACCGCGGTTCGGCGCGGCGTGAGGCCGGGCGATCAGGACGCGTAGTCCTTGAGTTCCCCGGTGTCGAGGGTGATCCCGACGGGATCCGGGAGCTCGATGACGGCCCCATAGGGCCGCGAGGTCAGGCTCCGGTACTTGCCGTCCTCCGGCTCGCTGAAGACGTTGACCGTGCAGTCGTCCCGGTCGATGAGGAGGTAAACCGGGACGCCGGCGCTTGCGTAGCCGTCCCGCTTGTCCAGACGATCCCGCCGGTTCGTGTCCCCGTCCCGCGAGGTGACCTCCACGGTCATCACGACACCCTTCGGGTCGGACCACTCTCCATGCCCGGCGAAGTGCCTGCGAGGCGCGAGAGTGCCGTCCGGACGAGCGCGCCCTTGCCGGTACCCCTCCGTCTTCAGGCCCCGCTCCCGGTACAGCCGCAGGTCCGGACGGTGCTGCATGCACTGCTCCTGGACCCACATGATGATTTCGTCGTGATCCCCGTCCGGCACGGGCTTGACCTCTAGCTTCCCTTCGATGAATTCGAGCCTCACGGTTTCCGGCGCCGTGCGGGCGAGCTCCTCGAATTCCTCGATGCCCATCTCCGGCCGGTCAGCGGTGCTGGGGGTCATGGTTTCGCCTCCTCGCCCCCATACTGCCCCGACATCGGGCGGTGCGTCTTGGACGATCATTCGCTCTTCCTTTCGACACGCGGACTGCCGAGGCAACCGCGTTCGGCACGTGACGAACGCTAGAGCGCGGGGACCAGCCGTGATGGGGTGATCACATGAAGTCACCGGATCGGGTGGTTTATTCGCCGGAGCGGGTCGTCTCCCAACCGGCGTTACCGGCGTTCTCAGGCCCGGGTGCCGCCGTCCACGCGGAGGACCACGCCGGTCACATACGAGGCGCGGTCGCTGAGGAGCCAGGCCGCGGCCTGGGCGATCTCGTCCGGGTCGGCGGCGCGGCGCAGCGGGGCGTGGGTGGTGATCCGCTCGACGACGCCGGGGGAGTCCTCCTCCCATGCGCGGATCATCTCGGTGAGGGTGGCGCCGGGCGCGATGGCGTTGACGCGGATGCCCTCCGGGCCGTACGTGACGGCGGCGGACTCGGTGAGGCTGTTGACCGCGCGCTTCATGGCGCCGTAGGCGGGGAGTTCGGGGTTGCCCATGAGGCTGCCGACGCTGGAGTTGTTGACGATGGCGCCCGTTCCCGCGGTGGCGCGGATGGCGGCGACCTCGGCATTCATGGCCAGCCAGGGGCCGCGGAGGTTGACGGCGTAGACGTGGTCGAAGTCGGCCTGCGGCAGCTGGTCCATCGGGCCCGGCTGCTGGATCGTCGCGCCGTTGTTGAAGGCCACGTCGAGTCGGCCGTACAGCTCCACGGCCCGGTCGACGGCGGCGCGGACGCTCGTCGCGTCGGCCAGGTCGCACACCACGTGATCCGCGGTGCCGCCGGCCGCGCGGATCTCCTCGGTGACCGTCTTGAGCTGGGCCTCCGTACGGGCCGCCAGCAGCACCCGGGCGCCCTCCCGGGCGAAGAGGCGGGCCGCGGCGGCGCCGATGCCGCGCCCGGCGCCGGTGATGAAGGCGACCTTGCCTGCCAGGAGGCCGACGGCCGGGGTGAGGGGCGAGGCTTCGAAGGTGGTGTTCGGTGTGTTCATGTTTCCGAGGCTGCTGCGGGTTCCGGGGCCCAACCAGGCACCGGTGGTACCTGGCTGAGCTCCGGCCGTCCGCGCACACTGAAGGCGTGGACAGACGAGAGCTGGCGGCCTTCCTGCGCAGCCGACGTGAGCGGATCACCCCCGCCGATGTGGGGCTGCCCGCCGGGACGCGGCGCCGGACGCCGGGGCTGCGGCGCGAGGAGGTGGCGCAGCTGGCGTTCATCTCGACCGAGTACTACACGCGGCTGGAGCAGGCCCGCGCCCCGCGCCCGTCCCGCGAGGTGCTGACCGGGCTGGCCCGCGCCCTGCGGCTGGGCGACACCGAGCGCGATCATCTGCACCATCTCGCGGGCGCCCCGCCGGGCCCGCCGGCCGGGCCCTCCCGCGAGGTGCGGCCGAGCATCGCGAACCTGCTGCGGCGGCTGCCGAACGCGGCGGCGATCGTGCTCTCCGCGACGTACGAGGTGATCGCCTGGAACGATCTGGCCGCCGCCCTCATGGAGGACTTCTCCGCCCTCTCACGCCGCGACCGCAACTTCGTCCGCCGCGCCTTCCTCGGGCCGCACCGGGACGGACGGCGGCTCTACGGGGTTTCGGACGCGGACGAGTTCGCCCGGACCTCGGCCCAGGGGCTGCGCGCCGCGGCCGCCCGCTACCCCGACGATCCCGAGGTGACCGAGCTGGTGGCCGAGCTCCGCTCGGGCAGCGAGGAGTTCGCCCGGCTGTGGGACTCCCACGATGTGTCCGCCCGGCCCACCCTGTGCAAGACGCTGCATCATCCGCTCGTCGGCCCCATCACCGTCAATTGCGATGCGCTGGACATCGCCGACCGGGACCAGCGGGTGATCATCTACACCGCCGACCCCGGCTCACCGGCCGAGGAGGCGCTGCGGCTGCTGTCGGTCGTCGGCACGCAGCGGATGGGGGTGCCGGGCTGAGCCGCCGCGCCGTCCGTCCCGTGCCCGTTCCCGCTTTCGTTTCCGCTTCCCGGGCTCAGACCAGGCGCCGGGCCGTCGCCCAGCGGGTCAGCTCATGCCGGTTGGAGAGCTGGAGCTTGCGGAGCACCGCCGAGACATGGCTCTCCACCGTCTTCACCGAGATGAACAGCTGCTTGGCGATCTCCTTGTAGGCGTAGCCGCGCGCGATCAGGCGCAGCACCTCGCGCTCACGCTGGGTGAGCCGGTCCAGGTCCTCGTCCACCGGCGGGGCGTCGGTGGAGGCGAAGGCGTCGAGGACGAAACCGGCGAGGCGCGGGGAGAAGACCGCGTCGCCCTCGGAGACCCGGAAGATCGCGTCCACGAGGTCGGTGCCGGTGATGGTCTTGGTCACATAGCCGCGGGCGCCGCCGCGGATGACGCCGATGACGTCCTCGGCGGCGTCCGAGACGGACAGCGCGAGGAAGCGCACCGGGCGGTCCTGGTCGGCCATCAGCGAGGCGCTGCGGCGCAGCACCTCGACACCGCCCCCGCCAGGGAGGTGGACGTCGAGCAGCACGACCTCGGGGCGGGTCGCGGTGATCACGGTCACGGCCTGGTCGACGTCGGCAGCCTCGCCGACCACCTCGACCCCGGTCCGGGCCGTCTCCCCGATCTCGGCCTGCACCCCGGTGCGGAACATACGGTGGTCGTCCAC
>NZ_JAAAYH010000656.1:0-3449 GCF_018035285.1 Streptomyces sp. MK37H
CGGCCGCTTCGGCGAACCCGCCTGGCCCGGTTAGCCCTCCCGCTTCGGCGAACCCGGCTGCTCCGGCAAGCGGCGCCACCTCCGCCCCCGCCGGTGCGGACCTCACTCCATACCCCCTCACACCCACCCAGCGTGGCTTTCTGGTCGCTGAGGCCGTCGCACCCGGCTCCGGGTCCGCGTGGCTCGCTCGGTTGCGATTGCGCGGTCCGCTGCGAGCTGATCTCTTTCAGCGTGCGGTCGATGCCCTCGTCGTCCGCCACCCCATGCTGCGCACCGTCTTCCCCGCGGGCGCCCGCCCGCCGGTTCAGCAGGAGCTGCCGCCCGCGCTGCGGCTCCCGGTTGACTTCGAGACGCTGGCATCGCCGGACCTGGTCGAGGAGCGGGTCGCCGACGAACGCCGTCGTCGGTTCGAGCCGTGGGCGTGGCCACTGCTTCGCCTGCGCGTGCTGACCACCGGCCCCGGCCCCGACGAGCACACGCTCGTCGTCCACGCTCACCACCTCATCGGTGACGGCTACAGCGCGGCCCTGTTCGGCCGGGAACTGATCACCGCCTACGACCGGCTCAGTCGCGGCGAGCCGATCGGGTTGCCACGGCTGCGCAGCACCTTCCGCGATTACGTCAACTTGCTCCAGCAGCCGGATACGGGCCCCGGCCCGGACCCGGCGGCCATCGCCTGGCGCGCCCGCCACGCCACCCCGTACCAGCGACCCGACCTGCGCCGCTCGGGCGCACGGAGTGGCGAGCCGGCGGGCGCCGGGGCCACCGGGGTGGGCCCGGCGGAATTCAGGTCGGCGGAGTTCAGGTCGGCGGGGTTCACGCTCGACGCCGAGCTCACGGCCGGGCTGCGCCACCTCGCCACCACCGTCCGCGCCACGCCGTACGCCCCCGTCCTGACCGCCTACTACCGGGCCCTGGCGGACCTCACCGGCCAGCGGGACCTCGTCCTCGGCCTGGCGGTTACCGGACGCGACCACCAACTACCCGACATCAGCCGACTGTTCGGCCCCCTGGCGGCCGCCGTACCGCTGCGCCCCATCGTGGCGGAGGCGGGTGCCGGAGCCACGTCCGGCCGGTCGTTCCGCTCCTTCCGGGAGGACCTGCTCCGGATCGCCGAGGAGGCCGTGGCCGCACGGATGTACGGCGCTGGTGACGACAGCTACGACAGCGGCGGCGACACTGGTGGCGGTACCGGCGGCAAGCCCCCCGGCCTGCTCCGGATCAGTGAGAAGGCTGGTGCGGCACGGTCGTACGGCACCAGTGGCGACAGCGGCCGTGGCGCGAGCGGCGGAACCGGCGGTACGCCCTCCGGCCTGCTCCGGCTCGCTGAGGAGGCCGGCGCCGCCCGGTCGTGCGGGGCCGGTGGCGACACCGGCCCCGAGGCTGGCGGCGCGGACGGCGGCATCAGTCGTGCCACCGGCGGCGAGCCCTCCGACACCTCGCCCATCCTGACCGCCCCACCCACCCAGCTCGGTCTGCCGATGGCCATCCAGTTCCTCTTCAGCTACCTGGACTTCTCCGCCCTCGGCTCACCCAACGGCGCGACCCTCACCCTCGACTGGGACCATCACGACACAGAACTCGCCCCGCCGCCGGTGGGAACCGATGTGTTCCTGGCGGTTCGGCCGGTCGGGGACGGGCTGCGCGTCACCCTGCGGGCCTCGGCCGCCGCCCTCGATGCGCCCGCCTTCGCCACGTTCACGCGCCTTCTACGGGACGAACTCACCCAGGCGGCCACGTCACGTCCGGGCCTTGCCCTGGCCCCTGCCCCGCGCACATCCCGCACGGACGCCGCGCTCATCGGCTATCTCCCCGCCCCCGGGCATCTCGCGGCGCTCGCCGGGATCCCGGAAGCGAACCTGCCCCGCGAACACATGCGGGACCTGCTCTTCCCGGACGGCGGTCCTCGCCTCCTGGAGGAGATCGGGACACCGTTGGGCCGTTCCGCGTTCGTCGCGCTGCCGCTGTTCGCGGATGAACTGGCCGCGGGAAGCGCGCTCACCGGCCACACCGCCCGCGCCGTCAGCCATGCCGCCTCCCTCGGCGCCCGCTGTGTCTCCCTGGCGGGCATGATCCCCGCGTTGACGGGCTACGGATTCGAGGTGGTGCGCGCCACCGACGGGACGACGGCGATCACCACCGGCCACGCCGCCACAGCGGTGTCCGTGGTCAAGACCGTCCACGCCGCGCTCGCCAGGACCGAACGCGAACTGAGCGACCTGACCGTCGCCATGGTCGGACTCGGCTCGATCGGCACCTCTTCCCTCAACCTGCTCCTCACCCGCGCCCCGCGCCCGCCCGCCCACCTGCTGCTGTGCGATGTCGCGGGCAGCGCGCCCCGCCTGCGGGCGCTCGCCGCGGAGCTGCGCGGGAACGGGCTGGCCGGATCGGTGGCGACGGCCGAGTCCGCTCCGGGCCTTCCCGGCGCGGTGTACGAGGCCGACCTGATCGTCACCGCCGTCAGTGGTGGCAGTGGTGGCAGTGGTGGCACGGCCGTCCTCGACATAGACCGGCTACGCCCCGGCACCGTCGTGGTCGACGACTCCTTCCCGCACTGCTTCGACACCGCACGCGCCCTCGCCCGGATGCGCGGGCAGCGCGACGTACTGACCGTCGGGGGCGGCCTGCTCGCGGTCGGCGACACCGAGCGGCACATCGCCGACGACCTGCCACCGGCCGCCGCCTCCGGCTACGCGGAACGGTCCTGGCTGCCGGGCACGGTCGCCTCCTGTCGCCTTGAATCCCTGCTGCACACCGCCGTGTCCGGCCTGCCACTGGTCCACGGGCTGGTCGACGCCTCCCATGCGCATGCCTACTGGGACGCGGTCGAGGCGGCCGGGGTGAGCGCCGCCCCACCGCATCTGCTCGGCCACATCGTCGATACACCGCCGTCATGGCCCGGGACCGCTTCCCGCGGGCCCCACTCCCACCGGGACGTCCCCCGCACGCACGACTGACGTCCGGACGGACCGCCCCGCCCGCGCCGCCTGGCGGGGGTCCGCCCACCGCCAGGCGGCGAGGAGGCGGGCCGCGCCCACCGGCCGCTCGTCCGCACGCCCGCCACCGGTGGGGCCGGGCAGGCTTACGGCCGCCGGGGCGGGTCGGCCCACCGGCGGTTTGGTTGCGCGCGTGCTACCGGTGGGGCCGGGCAGGTTTATGGCTGCCGGGGCGGGCCGTGCCCACCGGCCGTTTGGTTGTGCGCGTGCTACCGGTGGGGAGGGGCAGGTTTATGGCCGCCGGTGTGGGGCCGCGCCCACCGGCCGTTTAGTTGCGCGCGTGCTACCGGCGGGGCCGGGCAGGCTTATGGCCGCCGGTGTGGGGCCGCGCCCACCGGCCGTTTAGTTGCGCGCGTGCTACCGGCGGGGCCGGGCAGGCTTATGGCCGCCGGTGTGGGGCCGCGCCCACCGGCCGCTCGGCCGCACGCCCGCTACCGGCGGGGCCAGGCAGTT
>NZ_JAAAYH010000657.1:0-3426 GCF_018035285.1 Streptomyces sp. MK37H
GCGCCCGGCCCCTTGACCCGGTGAGCCCGTTGGCCCGGTGAGCTCGCCGGGCCGGTGAGCGCCCGGGTGGCGTAACAGCGGTGGGTGCCGCGGCGGCCCGGGTGAGATCGTCGGACGGAACCGGACCGGCAAAGGAGAAGCAGATGGCCACCACCGCTCCGGCCCGCCCCGTCCTCGAACCCGCCGCCGCGGCGTTCGCCGAGGCCACCGCCAAACCGCCGTATCCGTACCAGGTGACGCCCGCCGAAGGCCGTCGCACGCTCGACGAGGTGCAGTCGGGCGAGGTGCCCAAACCCGAGGTGGACGAGGAGTGGATCAGCGTCGGGGGCATCCCGGCGGGCGGCGTCAGGGCGCGGATCGTGCGCCCTCCGAAGGCCGTCGGCACCCTTCCGGCGATTCTCTACATCCACGGCGCGGGCTGGGTGTTCGGCAACGCCCACACCCATGACCGGCTGGTCCGGGAGCTGGCGGTCCGGGTGGGCGCCGCGGTCGTCTTCCCCGAGTACGACCTCTCCCCCGAGGCCCACTACCCGGTGGCGCTGGAGCAGAGCTACGCGGTGGGCCAGTGGATCGTGGCCCACGGCGAGGGCGCGGGGCTCGACGCCTCCCGGATCGCGGTGGCCGGGGACTCGGTGGGCGGCAACATGGCCATCGCCCTCACCCTGCTCGCCAAGGAACGCGGCGATCTGCCGCTGGTGCGGCAGGTGCTCTTCTACCCGGTGACCGACGCCGCCTTCGACACCGGCTCCTACGAGCAGTTCGCCGAGGGCTACTTCCTCACCCGTGAGGCGATGAAGTGGTTCTGGGACCAGTACACCACCGACCCGGCGCAGCGCTCCGAGATCACCGCCTCCCCGCTGCGCGCCACCCCCGACCAGCTCGCCGGGCTGCCGCCCGCCCTGGTCATCACCGGCGAGGCGGATGTGCTGCGCGACGAGGGCGAGGCGTACGCGGCCAAGCTGCGGGAGGCCGGGGTGCCGGTCACCGCCCTGCGGATGCAGGGGATCATCCATGACTTCCTGATGCTCGACGCGCTGCGCGACACCCGGGCCGCACGGGCGGCGCTCACCCTGGCCGTGGACACCCTGCGGGACGCGCTGGACACCGCCTGAAAGACCCCGCCCCGAATGCCCTGCCTCAGGCGCCGCCCTTCGCCTGCTTCGCCTGCCGCTTGAGCTCCTGCTTGTGGGCGCGGACCTTGTCCAGCGACTCGGGCCCGGTGATGTCGGCCACCGAGCGGTACGCGCCCTCCTCGCCGTACGCCCCGGCCGCCTCGCGCCAGCCCTCCGGCCGCACCCCCATCCGCTTGCCCAGCAGCGCGAGGAAGATCTGCGCCTTCTGCTTGCCGAAGCCGGGCAGCTCGTTCAGCCGCCGGAGCAGCTCCTGGCCGGAGGAGACATCGCGCCACAGGGCGGCCGGATCGCCCCCGTAGTGCTCGGCCAGATACCAGCACAGCTGCTGGACGCGCCCCGCCATCGAGCCCGGGTAGCGATGCACGGCGGGCTTCTCCGACAGCAGCGCGGCGAACCCCTCGGGGTCGTGGGCGGCGATCTCCTGGGCGTCCAGGTCGTCCCTGCCCAGGCGCCGCGCGATGGTGTACGGACCGGAGAACGCCCATTCCATGGGCACCTGCTGATCGAGCAGCATCCCGATCATCAGGGCCAGGGGGTCGCGCTCGAGCAGAGCGTCCGCCTCGGGCTGCTGGGCGAGACGAAGGCGTGCGTTCATCCCGTGTGGATACCCCGCCACGACCGGGACGAAGCACCTTGAACCCGGATACCACCCAAAGACACCCATACCATCACCAATTCGGTCGAATTGCGAGACGTCAGGGCCCATGCGAATCTGGTGGCGACCGCCGTGACATCGGAACACGGAGGCGAGTGACCATGTCAGCAACCGCGACTCGCCAACGACGCCATGACGACACTCCCGACACCGGCGGTGCCTTCCTGCGTCTGTCCCGGCTCCCGTCCGGGCCCGAACGCGACGCGCTGCGCGAGACGATCATCTGCGCCTGGCTGCCCGTCGCCAAACGCCTGGCGCTGCGCTTCCGCAACAAGGGCGAGAACATGGAGGACCTCACCCAGGTCGCCTCGCTGGCCCTGGTGAAGGCCGTCGACCGCTACAACCCCGACCTCGGCCATGCCTTCCCCTCCTATGCGATCCCCGTCATCACGGGTGAGCTCAAACGCCACTTCCGCGACTATCTGTGGACCCTGCACATCCCCCGCAACATCCAGGAGGTCCGCTCCCGTACCCGCTCCGCGCGCGACGCGCTGGAGCAGGAGCTCGGCGGGCGCACCCCCACCATCCACGAGATCTGCCTGCGCACCGGTATGCCCCAGGAGGATGTGAAGGCCGGTCTGGAGGCCAGCGCCTCCTGCACCCCGCTCTCCCTCAACGCCGCCGTACAGGGCGCCGAGGAACGGCTGCTCGCCGAGACGGTGGGCGCGGACGACGCCGCGATAGAACGCGTCGTCAACCGCGAGGCGCTGCGGGTGCTGATCGCCGAGCTGTCGGAGCAGGACCGTTACGTCCTCTATCTGAGGTTCTTCGCGGGGCTTTCGCAGAGCCAGATCGGTGAGATCCTGGGCTTCTCCCAAATGCACATATCCCGCAGGCTCTCCCGGCTCTACAGCGAGCTGCGGCAAGGGCTCATGGCCTACGCCTAGCGACAGTACGCCCAGCGACAGCGACAGCCCGTCGCCCAGCGGCAGCCCGTCCGCCCAGCGGCGGCACCAGCCCGCGCAACCCCCGGCAGGAGGTGGCAGATGCGCTCCGAGACCGCCCGTATCGCCGCGGACGACGCCATGCTCGTGGGCGATCTGGCCCTTCCCGAGCAGCCCATCGGCGTCGTCGCGTTCGCCCACGGCAGCGGCAGCTCCCGGCACAGCCCGCGCAACCGCGCGGTGGCCCGGGTGCTGCAGGACGCGGATCTGGCCACCCTGCTGTTCGATCTGCTCACCGAGGCCGAGGAGCGGGTGGACGCGATCACCGCAGAACTGCGCTTCGACATCCCGCTGCTGGGCCGCCGGCTGGGGGCCGCGGTGAACTGGCTCGACGGGCACCCGGCCACCTCCGGGCTGCCGGTGGGGCTGTTCGGCGCCAGTACGGGCGCGGCGGCGGCGCTGACGGCCGCCGCGGAGCGGCCGGAGCGGGTGGCGGCCGTGGTCTCCCGGGGCGGGCGGCCCGATCTCGCGGGCGGCGCGCTGAACCGGGTGCGGGCGCCGGTGCTGCTCATCGTGGGCGGTGACGACCACGAGGTGCTGCGGCTCAACCAGCAGGCGGCCGCCATGCTCGCCGCCCCGCATGAGATCCATGTGGTGCCCGGCGCGAGCCATCTGTTCGAGGAGCCCGGAACCCTGGAGGAGGCGGCCGAGGCCGCGCGTGACTGGTTCGTACGGATGGCCAGGCACCCGGCCC
>NZ_JAAAYH010000658.1:0-3425 GCF_018035285.1 Streptomyces sp. MK37H
TTCGGCCCACTGCCGTATGAGCCGGTCGCGCAGGACGGGCTCCTCCGCGGCGCCGGTCTCCAGCGCCAGCCGCACCACCCGGCTCAGCTCCTGGGCGAAGCCGATCTGCTGGACCAGGGTGGAGACCCCGCGCTCCACCGCCAGCAGGCTCATGGCCACGCGCCAGCCGTGGCCCGCGCCGCCGACGAGGTGCTCGGCGCGGGCCACGGCCCCGTCGAAGAACACCTCGTTGAACTCCGCGGTCCCGGTCAGCTGCCGGATCGGCCGCACCTCGATCCGTCCCGGCTGGTCCATCGGCACCAGCAGAAAGGAGAGTCCATGATGGCGCTGTGAGCCCTCCTCGGTGCGCGCCAGCACAAAGCACCAGTCGGCCTCATGAGCGAGGGAGGTCCAGATCTTCTGCCCGGTGATGCGATAGGTGCCCTCGCCCGGGTCGCGGACGGCGCGGGTCCGCAGCCCGGCGAGGTCCGAACCGGCGTCCGGTTCGCTGTAGCCCTGGCACCACACCTCCTCGCCACGGGCGATGGGCGCCAGGAAGCGGGTGCGCTGGGCGGAGTCGCCGTGGGCGAGCAGGGTGGGCCCGAGGAGGTTCTCGCCGATATGGCCCAGCCGGCCGGGCGCCCCGGCGCGGGCGTACTCCTCGGCCCAGACGACCTGTTGGGTCAGCGTCGCGGCGCGGTTGCCGTACGCCCCGTCCGTACGGTCCCAGCCCAGGCCGATCCAGCCCCCCGTGCCGAGCTCGCGCTCCCAGGCGCGGCGTACGGCCATGTCGCCGTGCGCCTCGCCGGGATGGCCGCCGGTCTGCTGCTTGAGGGCGGCGAACGGTCCGGTGAAGTGCTCGGCCAGCCAGTCGCGCGCCTCGGCGCGGAACCGCTCGTCCTCCGGCCCGAAAGCGAAGTCCACAACCTCTCCCCTCGTCGGCCCTGGTGGGTGTTTCCGGTACGCCCCGCCGTTGCCGGGGTCAGGCGTTGGGGCGTTGGCCGTCGGCGGCGGCCTGGGCCATGGCCTCCAGCTGGGCCAGCATCGGCATGGGGTCGGTGCCGACCGTGCCCGGCAGGAAGTCGGCGATCTTCTCCGGGGTCCAGGCGCCCTCGGCGTATCCGGCGCGCAGTTCACGGGGCTGGGCCCAGACCGCGATCTTGGGGCCCGCGATCGTATAGACCTGGCCGGTGATCCGCTCCGCGTGGGCGCGTTCGCTCAGCAGATAGACGACCAGGGCCGCCACATCCTCCGGCTCGCCGATCTCCTTGAGTTCCATCGGTACGTTGGCGGACATCCGGGTACGGGCGACCGGGGCGACACAGTTCGCCGTGACGCCGTATTTGTGGAGCCCCAGCGCGGCGCTGCGCACCAGGGAGATGATCCCGCCCTTGGCGGAGGCGTAGTTGGCCTGAGCGACGCTGCCCTGGTGGTTGCCGCTGGTGAAGCCGATCAGGGTGCCGGAGCGCTGGCGGCGCATCACCGCCGACGCCGCCCGGAAGACCGTGAAGGTGCCCTTGAGATGAGTGGCGACGACCGGGTCCCACTCCTCCTCGGACATATTGAACAGCATCCGCTCGCGCAGGATCCCGGCGACACAGACGACCCCGTCCAGCCGTCCGTACCGCTCCAGCGCGGTGTCCACGATCCGCTGGCCACCGGCCATGGTCGAGACGTCATCGGCGACCGCGACCGCCTCGCCGCCCGCCGCCGCGATCTCCTTGACCACGGCCTCGGCGACCTCGCTGCTCGGTTCGCCGCCCTCGATCGAGACCCCGTAGTCGTTGACGACGACCTGTGCCCCCTCGGCCGCGCAGGCGAGGGCCACCGCTCGTCCGATACCGCGTCCGGCCCCGGTGACGGCGACCACCTTGCCGTCCAAGAAGTTGCCCACGTCGCGTCCCCTCCCGGAGTTTCTGACGGTCCGTTAGATTTTTGAGCAGACGCGGCCCGAGTACAAGCCCCCGCACACAAACGTCGACCGGGAACACCGAAGGAGACGCCATGCCGCTGCCAGCCGAGTTCCACGAGATCGCCAAGCGGGTCAACAACTGGGGCCGCTGGGGGACGGCGGACGAGATCGGCACGCTCAACCTGATCACCGATGCCGTGGTCCGGGAGGCCGCCGCGACGATACGGACCGGCCGTCGCGTACCGCTCGCGGTGCCGCTGCGGCAGGACGGCATCCAGACCGGAATGATCCCCGGGCGGGTCAACCCGCTGCATACGATGATCGCGGTCAACTTCGAGATGTTCGGCCCGGGCACGGTGGCGACCAGCGACGACGCCGTGACGATGGGGCTCCAGGCCGGTACCCACTGGGACGGGCTGACCCACGTCTCGCACTCCGGCAGGATCTACAACGGCCGCCCCGCCGACTCCATCACCCCCCATGACCGCGCCGCCTTCAGCGGTATCGACAAGGCAGGGCCCCTCGTCTCGCGCGGGGTGCTGCTCGATGTGGCCCGGGCCCGGGGCGCCGAGCGGCTGCCCGAGGGGCATGTGGTCACCCCCGAAGACCTCGATGCCGCCGAGGAGCTGGCCGGGACGAGGGTCCGCTCCGGTGATATCGCGCTCGTCCGCACCGGGCAGATCCAGCGCTATCTGGCGGGCGAGAAGGGAGCGTACGCGTTCCCCTCACCGGGCCTGTCCCTGCGCACGCCCGAGTGGTTCCACGCCCGCGATGTGGCGGCGGTCGCCAATGACACCCTGACCTTCGAGGCCTTTCCACCGGAGATCGAGGACCTCTGGATGCCGGTCCACGCCCTCGACCTGGTCGAGATGGGCATGCTCCAGGGCCAGAACTGGAATCTGGAGGAACTCTCCGAAGCCTGCGCCGAGGAGGGGCGCTACGCCTTTCTGCTGTCGGCCCCGCCCGAGCCGTTCGTCGGCGGCACGGGCGCGCCCGTGGCGCCCGTCGCGATCCTCTGACGGCTTGACGCCGCTGCTGCCTTGACGACTCCGATGCCCGTGGAGGGGGACGGCGGGCCGGTCTCTTTCGGGTGGCGGTGCGCTCATGCGCGCCCCGAGCACGGCACCGCGCACCGCCACCCGGCTCCCGACGCTGAGCCCTGTTTCAGCAGCGGGGGCGCGACCCGCACTCGCCAAGGAAAGTCCCCGTGAACACACGGTCCACAGAGACACCACAGCCCTCGGCGTCCCCTCGCGACGAATCGCTGATCCTAGAGTGATCAACCGAACACGTCACGTCAACACCTGGTCTGGACTTTGCCTGATTCGCCCCATGTGTGACGGCGCATAAGAGGCCGCTCGCTTCTTGGAGAGCGGCTCCTCGCCCTTCGCGCGGTCGATTTCACACCAGATCCGCTTCCCGGAGCCCTCCGGCTGCCAGCCCCAGCGATCGGCGAGACCGTCGACCAGCTCCAGACCGCGCCCATGAGTGTCCCCCTCATCGGCGCAGCGCTGGCAGGGAGCACGGTCGCTGG
>NZ_JAAAYH010000659.1:0-3416 GCF_018035285.1 Streptomyces sp. MK37H
ACGCACCGGCTATCCGGTCGACATGATCGAACCGGATCTCGATCTCGAGGCCGACCTCAGCATCGACTCCATCAAACGCGCCGAGATCGCGGGCGAGTTGGCGAGGCGACTCGGTGTCGCGGGCGCGGACACCGCCACCCTGGACGATGAGGAGCTGGAGGAGCTGGCCAAGGCGCGTACCACCGCCGCCGTCACCGACTGGCTCACCGCCCGTCTCGCGCCCGCGACCCCCGCGACCCGCGCACCGGCCGATGAACCGGAGCCGGTGGCCATGCAGGTGGCGGAGCCGGTGCCGGTGGCAGTGCCCGGTGTGGCTCCCAAGCGGATGCGGCTGGTGCCTGTGCCCCTCGGCGTACCGGACGAGGGTGCCGCCGCGCCGCCCGATCTGGCCGGTCGGCGTTTCGCCCTGCTCGGCGGGGACGGCGATGGGGTGGCCGAGGCGGTGGCCGCCCGCCTCGGCGAGCGCGGTGCCGAAGCCGTCATCCTCGCCGCCGGTCATCAGTTCACCGAGGACGACGGTCGGGTGGACGGTGTGCTGCTGCTCGATCCGCTGACCGCCTCCGGCGCGCCGGTGCTGCCCGAGGCGTTCACGGTCGTCCAGTCGGCGCTGCGGCGCGGCCCGCAGTGGCTGCTGGCGCTGCGCCGCACCGACCCGCTCGCCACGCGCACGGCCGGGCTGCGCGGGGTGTTCCGTACGGTGGCCAGGGAGTACCCCGACACGATCACCAGGCTGGTGGAGTTCCCAGTCGAGGCGACCGAACTCGCCGAGGCGGCCGGGTCTGCCGAGGTGGCGGGGTCTGCCGAGGCGGTCGGGGCCGCTGACGTGGCGGCGGGGTCTGCCGACGCGGCTGGATACGCCCGCGCGGCTGTGTCCGCCGAAACCGTGGCCAATGGGCTGCTCGACGAGTTGCTCGCCCCGGACCGTACGCCCGTCGTTCTGCGCGCTGCGGAAGGGCAGCGCCATCGGCTGGACCTCGTGGAGACCCCGCTGGGCCCGCTCGCAGGTTCGGGAGCCGGGCCCGCCGGGGACGGCGTGGCGGAGGCCGCCGCGCTCGGGCTGGACCGGGACGCGGTGGTGGCCCTGGTCGGCGGAGCCCGGGGCATCACCGCGCGGTTCGCCGCCACCCTCGCGTCCGCCGCCCGCTGCCGGATCGAGCTGCTCGGCCGTACGCCGGAGCCCGTCGGCCCCGAGGACCCGGCCACCGCCGGGGCCCGCGACGAGACCGCCCTGCGGGCGGCGCTCGCGGCCCGGGGCGGGCTGGGGCCCGCCGAGATCCAGCGGGAGGCCGCCCGGATCCTGGCGCGGCGCGAAGTGGTCGCCACCGCCGAGGAGTTGACCGCGCTCGGCGCCCGGGTCCGCTATCGCTCGGTGGATGTCCGCGACGCCGAAGCGGTGCTCCAGGCGGTGAAGCAGATCCACGCCGATCACGGCCGGCTGGACGGTTTGGTCTACGGGGCCGGTGTGATCGAGGACCGGCTGATCGCGGAGAAGTCCGCCGAGTCCTTCGAGCGGGTGTACGGCACCAAGGTGGAGGGCGCCCGGACGCTGCTGGACGCACTGGCCGAACTACCCGAACCCCCGGCCTTCGCCGTGTTGTTCGGCAGCATCGCGGCCGTCCTCGGAAACCGCGGCCAGGTGGACTACGCGGCGGCCAACGACGCGCTGGAGACGCTAGGTGCACGCTGGCGGGATCGCACCGGCGGCCGGGCGCTGACCGTGCACTGGGGCCCCTGGGCACCGGTCGGAGCCCACGGCGGGATGGTGACACCGGAGCTCGGCCGTGAGTACGCCCGGCGCGGCGTCTCGCTCATCGACCCCGAGGAGGGCACGCTGGCGCTGCTGCGCGAGCTCGCCTGGGGCGAGGAGTCCATGGGGTCCGTCGTCTACACCGCCTCGGGCTGGTGAGCGTGACGGACGAGCAGCCGCACCGGCAGCCGCCGGTGGCCATCGTCGGGATGTCTGTGCTGCTGCCCGGCTCGCCGGACCTGGACACGTACTGGCGCAACCTGGCCGGTGGCGTGGACGCGATCGGCGACGTCCCGGCCGGGCGGTGGGACCCCGGTTTCTACGCCCCGGACGGCGGTGGCGACACGCCGGCGGCGCCCGACCGGGTGTACTGCCGGCGAGGCGGATTCGTCGACGAGTTCGCCCGGATCGAGGCCGCCCGGTTCGGGATCATGCCGAACTCGGTGTCCGGCACCGAACCCGACCAGCTGATCGCCCTGGGTGTCGCGGCGGCTGCCATCGCCGACGCGGGCGGTGAGGACCGGCTGCCCGACCGGCAGCGGGTGGGCGTGGTGCTGGGCCGGGGCGGCTATCTCACCCCCGGGCTGGTCCGGCTCGACCAGCGGGTGCGCACCGCCCACCAGCTCGTACGGACCCTCGGCGAGCTGCTGCCCGACCTCGGGCCCGGCCAACTCGACCGCGTACGGGCGGCGTTCACCGAGCGGCTCGGCCCGGACCGGCCCGAGGCGGCCATCGGCCTGGTGCCCAACCTCGCCGCCTCGCGCATCGCCAACCGGCTCGATCTGCGCGGCCCCGCGTACACCGTGGACGCCGCCTGCGCCTCCTCGCTCGTCGCCGTCGACCAGGCGGTGGGGGAGCTGGCCTCGGGCCGGTGCGATGTGATGCTCGCGGGCGGGGTGCACCACTGCCACGACATCACCCTGTGGAGCGTCTTCTCCCAGCTGCGCGCGCTGTCGCCGAGCCAACGGATCCGGCCCTTCCACCGCGCTGCCGACGGTCTGCTGATCGGCGAGGGCACCGGTGTGGTCGTCCTCAAACGGCTCGCCGACGCACTCCGCGACGGCGACCGGGTCTACGCGGTGATCCGCGGCACCGGCGTGGCATCCGACGGCCGTGCCACCGGTCTGGTCAACCCGGACCCGGGCGGTCAGACCCGTGCCGTACGGCAGGCGTGGCGGGCCGCGGGCCTCGATCCGCGCGAGCCGGGTGCCATCGGGTTGCTGGAAGCGCACGGCACCGCGACGCCTGCCGGGGACACGGCCGAACTCGCCACGCTGGCGGAGGTTTTCGGCCCCGGTGGCATGTCGGGTGAGACGGCCGTCATCGGCTCGGTGAAGTCGATGATCGGCCACACCATGCCCGCCGCCGGTGTCGCGGGCCTGGTGAAGGCCGCCCTCGCGGTCCACCACGGCCGGTTGCTGCCCACCCTGCACTGCGACGACCCCCATCCGGCGCTGGCGGCCACCCGCTTCTCGGTGCTCGACGCGGCCAAGCCCTGGGATGCGCCCGTACGGCGCGCCGCCGTCAACGCCTTCGGCTTCGGCGGGATCAACGCCCATGTGGTGCTGGAGCAGCCGCCGCAGGTGCCGGAGACGCGGCGCGCCACGACCCTCGTCATCGAACCGGAGCGGGTGCTGGCACTGGCGGCGGACACCCCGGAGCGGCTGGC
>NZ_JAAAYH010000066.1:0-29435 GCF_018035285.1 Streptomyces sp. MK37H
CCGGTGAGCCGACCGCGGCGACGGTCGGCTCCTCGCCCCCCGGGGTCCAGGGGCGGAGCCCCTGGTAGCGGGAAGGGGCGGGGAGGGGAAAGATCCGCGGGCCCCTACCCCGTACGCGTCCCCGCCTCCGTCACCCGGCTGTGGCGGCGCCCGTAGAAGACGTAGACGAGGAGGCCGATGACCATCCACACCCCGAACCGCACCCAGGTCTCGGCGGGCAGATTGAGCATCAGCCACAGCGACGCGGCCACTGACAGGATCGGCAGCACCGGCACCCAGGGTGTGCGGAAGGCGCGGGGCAGATCGGGCCGGGTGCGGCGGAGGATGATGACACCGAGCGCGACCACGACGAAGGCGAAGAGCGTGCCGATGTTCACCAGGGCCGCCAGCTCGGAGATGGAGGTGAACCCGGCGACCACGGCGATGACCACGCCCAGCACGATCGTCGAGCGGTACGGCGTGCCGAAGCGCGGATGCACCCGGGAGAAGACCCTCGGCAGCAGCCCGTCGCGGCTCATCGCGAAGAACACCCGGCTCTGGCCGAGCAGCAGGATCATGGACACGGTGGTGAGCCCGACGGCCGCGCCGAAGCTGATGAGGCCCGCGTAGAACGGATGGCCGGTCGCCTTGAAGGCGTCGGCGAGCGGGGCGTCCACCGACAGCTTGGTGTACTTCTGCATGCCGGTGACGACGATGGACACCGCGACGTACAGCACCGTGCAGATGAGCAGCGAGCCCAGGATGCCGCGGGGCATGTCCCGCTGTGGATTCCGGGTCTCCTCCGCCGCGGTCGCCACGATGTCGAAGCCGATGAAGGCGAAGAAGACCACGGCGGCGCCGGTGAAGATGCCCTGGACGCCGAAGGTCGTCGGTTCGTAACCGAACATCAGCTGGATCAGCGGCGCCTTCAGCCCCGAGCCGGAGACCGAGCCCTGGGCCTCCGGGATGAACGGGTGGTAGTTCTCCGGGTGGATGAAGAAGGCGCCCGCGATGATGACGAGCAGCACCACGGCCACCTTGATCGCGACCACCGCGGAGGTGACCCGCGCGGACAGCTTCATGCCGAAGACGAGGATCGCGGTGATCACCAGGACGAGCAGGAAGGCCAGCAGGTCGAAGGAGAAGCCGTGCGCGGCCTCGGGCCCGGACAGGGCGTCGGGCAGATGCCATCCGGCGTTGTCCAGCAGCGAGCGGATGTACCCCGACCAGCCCACCGAGACCACGGCACAGGCCAGGGCGAACTCCAGCACCAGGTCCCAGCCGATGATCCAGGCGGGCAGCTCGCCGAGCGAGGCGTACGAGAAGGTGTACGCGGACCCCGCGACCGGAACCGTCGAGGCGAACTCGGCGTAGCACAGCGCGGCCAGGGCGCAGGCGATACCGGCGGCCACGAAGGACAGCGCGGTGGCGGGCCCCGCCTGCTCCTTGGCGACCGAGCCGGTGAGCACGAAGATGCCGGTGCCGATGATGACGCCGACGCCGAAGACCGTGAGGTCCAGGACGGACAGGGACCGGGTGAGGGCGTGCTCGGGCTCCTCGGTGTCCTGGATGGACTGCTCGATGGTCTTCGTCCGCAGGTAGCGCGGCCGGACTCTGCCTCCGGTGCCTCCGCCTGGTTCCGATACGTTCACCGGTGCCACCTCCACGCCTGCCGTGCGGTTCATGCTTCTGGTTACCGATCGGCGGCGAGGTATGCACGCTCAGGGCCGTCCCCGATTCACCCGATGGGGGCGGGCGGTACGACACACGCTGGGCCGGTCGGAGCAGGAAGCGCTCCGGCCGGCCCAGGCGGAAAGGGGCGGTGGCTCAGTCGCGCACCGGCTCGGCCGTCGTCGGCCGGGTCATATCGGCGCCCTGGGAGCCCGCGTCCGCGGACTCGTGTCCGTAGCGGCCGCCGATCCTGGAGACCAGTCCGGTGACCTGCCGGGCGATGTCCGGTGCGGTCAGCCCGATCTCGGCCATGACCTCCTTACGGGAGGCATGGTCGAGGAAGCGCGACGGGATGCCGAAGTCGCGCACCGGCATGTCGACGCCCGAGTCGCGCAGCGCCTGGGCGACGGCGGAGCCCACACCGCCGACCCGGCTGTTGTCCTCGACGGTGACGACGACGCGGTGGCGCTCGGCGAGGGCGGGCAGCTCCTCGTCGACCGGCTTGACCCAGCGGGGGTCCACCACCGTTGTGGAAATGCCCTGTTTGTCGAGAAGGTCGGCGACCTCCAGACACATCGGGGCCAGCGCGCCCACCGAGACCAGCAGCACATCGGGCCGCTCACGGTCGGCCCCCGCGGGCTCCCGCAGCACATCCATGCCGCCGATCCTGCCGACGGCCGCGACCGCCGGGCCCACCGCGCCCTTGGAGTACCGCACCACGGTCGGCGCGTCCTCCACCGCCACGGCCTCGCGCAGCTGGGCGCGGACCTGGTCGGCGTCGCGCGGGGCGGCGATCCGCAGCCCGGGGACGACCTGGAGAAGCGACATGTCCCACATGCCGTTGTGCGAGGCCCCGTCGGTGCCGGTGATACCGGCGCGGTCCAGGACGAAGGTGACCCCGCACTTGTGCAGCGCCACATCCATCAGGACCTGGTCGAAGGCGCGGTTGAGGAAGGTGGCGTAGACCGCGAAGACCGGGTGGACACCGCCGGTGGCCAGGCCCGCCGCCGAGACGGCCGCGTGCTGCTCGGCGATGCCCACGTCGTAGACCCGGTCCGGGAAGCGCTTGGCGAACTCGGTGAGCCCCACCGGGTGCAGCATGGCCGCCGTGATCGCGACGATGTCCTCGCGCTCCTCGCCGAGCTTGACCATCTCCTCGCCGAAGACCGAGGTCCAGTCGGCGCCGGAGGCCGAGATCGGCAGCCCGGTGTCCGGGTGGATCTTGCCGACGGCGTGGAAGCGGTCCGCCTCGTCCTGGAGGGCGGGCTGGTAGCCGCGGCCCTTCTCGGTGAGGCAGTGCACGATGACCGGGCCGCCGAAACGCTTCGCCCGCTGCAGCGCCGACTCCAGCGCCTCGATGTCATGGCCGTCGATCGGGCCGACGTACTTCAGCCCCAGGTCCTCGAACATGCCCTGCGGGGTGATGAAGTCCTTCAGCCCCTTCTTGGCCCCGTGCAGCGTCTCGTACAGCGGCCTGCCGACGACCGGGGTGCGCTCCAGCAGGTCCTTGCCGCGGGCCAGGAAGCGCTCGTAGCCGTCGGTGGTGCGCAGGGTGGCGAGGTGGTTGGCCAGGCCGCCGATGGTCGGGCCGTAGGAGCGCTCGTTGTCGTTGACGACGATGACCAGTGGGCGGTTCTTGGCGGCGGCGATGTTGTTGAGCGCTTCCCAGGCCATACCGCCGGTGAGCGCCCCGTCGCCGATCACGGCGACCACATGGTCCTGCTTGCCGAGCAGCTCATTGGCCTTGGCGAGGCCCTCGGCCCAGCCGAGGACGGTCGAGGCGTGGCTGTTCTCGATGACGTCGTGCTCGGACTCGGCGCGCGAGGGATAACCGGACAAACCACCCTTGCTCTTGAGCTTGGAGAAGTCCTGGCGGCCGGTGAGCAGCTTGTGCACGTAGGACTGGTGGCCGGTGTCCAGCAGCACCTTGTCCCGGGGCGAGTCGAAGACCCGGTGCAGGGCGATGGTCAGCTCCACCACGCCGAGATTGGGGCCGAGATGGCCACCGGTCTTGGAGACGGCGTCGACGAGGAAGGAGCGGATCTCCGCGGCCAGCTGGTCCAGCTCCTCCGGAGTGAGCCGGTCCAGATCGCGCGGTCCCGTGATGCGGGTCAGCAGCACCCGTGCCTCCTTGCTTCGAGCGTCTCCATGGAGCTTGCCGTCCGCCCGAGTCTAATGTTCCGCCCTCCGCCGCAGACCTCCCCCCATGCGATCTCCGTCACGCGTGTTCTTTTCAGACAGCTGCCCGGTGCCTTCCATGAAGGCACCGGGCAGCCGGGTGAGCGGATGAGGCGTCCGGGTCAGCCGCGACCCGCGGACCGTTGAGTCCTCCGCGACACCGAGTCGATGACGACGGCGGCCAGCAGCACCCCACCGGTGATCATGTACTGGACGGAGTTCGCGACGCCCAGCAGGTTCATCCCGGACGAGATCGAGCCGATGACCAGCATGCCGAGCAGCGCCGACCAGACCGAGCCCCGGCCACCGAAGAGGCTGGTGCCGCCGATGACCGCGGCCGCGATGGCCTCCATCAGCAGGTTGCCGGTGCCGGCCTGCTGGCTGGCGGAGCCGATCCGGGAGGCGATCATGATGCCGCCGCACGCGGCCATCAGCCCGGCCAGCGAGTAGACCGAGATCCGGATGGCGACGACGTTGATGCCCGCGCGGCGGGCGGCCTCGACGCTGCCGCCCAGGGCGATCACCTTGCGCCCGTAGGAGGTGCGGCGGACCACGAAGTCCAAGATCACCAGGACCGCCACGAAGATCACCAGGGCGAGGGGCAGACCTTTGTACGCGTTGAGCCGCCAGGCCGCGGCGAAGACGATCACCGCGAGCACGGCCGTGCGGACCAGGATCTCGCTCAGCGGCCGCGACGGTATGCCGACCGCCTTACGGCGCCTGCTGTCCAGGAACTGGGCGAGGAAGAAGCCCGCCGTCGCGACCGTGGCCGCCCCGTACGCGGCGATGAGCTGGCTGAAGTAGTGCGCGGTGAGATCGCGCACGAAGCTGTCGTCCGCGATGCTGATGGTGCCGGTGGTGCCGAGCACCTGGAGCATCAGACCGTTCCAGGCCAGCAGACCGGCCAGGGTCACCACGAAGGCCGGTACGCCGATCTTGGCGAAGAAGAAGCCGTGCACCGCGCCGAGGGCCGCGCCGCTGGCGAGCGCCGCAAGCACCGCGATCCCTTCGGGCACCCCGTGGTTGACGTTGAGCACCGCCAGGGTCGCCGCGGCCAGACCGCTGAGCGAGCCGACGGACAGGTCGATCTCCCCGAGCAGCAGCACGAAGACGATCCCGACCGAGATCATGCCGGTGCCGCCGAGCAGGATGGAGAGGTCGGAGAGGTTCTTGGGCGAGAGGAAGGCACTGTCCTTCGCCTGGAAGACCGCCCAGATGATGGCGATGCCGACGATGACCGGGACCGCGCCCAGATCGCCGCTGCGCATCTTGCGGCCGAACTCCGTCAGATAGCCCTTGAAGCCCTCCTGACGGACCAGCAGCCGGGGGTCGACGACGGTGACCGCGTCCTTGGCGACGGGGTTGGCGTCGGCCGGGCCGCTCGCCTTGTTGGCGCCGTTCGACGGGCCGCCGTTGGTCTTGTCGACGTTCGTGGTCACTTCGCGACCTCCCCGCTACGCGCCTTGCGGCGGGTCACGGCGTTGTCCGTGGCGCCGGTGATGGCGGAAATGATCTCTTCCTGAGAGGTGGTCCTCACATCGAAGATGCCGTTGTTGCGGCCCAGCCGCAGCACCGCGACCCGGTCCGCGACGGCCTTGACGTCGGCCATGTTGTGGCTGATGAGAATGACGGCGAGGCCGCGGTCGCGCAGCCGCTCGACCAGGTCCAGGACCTGCGCGGTCTGCTCGACGCCAAGGGCGGCGGTCGGCTCGTCCAGGATCACCAGCTTGGGCTCGCCGAGCATCGAACGGGCGATGGCGACGGTCTGCCGCTGGCCACCCGAGAGCGAGGCGATCGGGATCCGCACACTGGGGATGCGGATCGACAGGGTCTGGAGCAACTCACGGGAGCGCCGCTCCATTTCGACCTCGTCGAGCACCCCGGCGCGCAGGATCTCGCGGCCGAGGAAGAGATTGCCGACGACGTCGATGTTGTCGCAGAGGGCGAGGTCCTGGTAGACGGTCGCGATGCCCAGCTCCTGGGCGTCGTGCGGCCGGCTGACCTGGACGGGCTTGCCCTGCCACTCGACGACGCCTTCGTCGGCGGGGCCGACTCCGGCAATGCTCTTGACGAGGGTCGACTTGCCGGCGCCGTTGTCGCCCACCAGGGCGACGACTTCACCGGCGTGGACCTCCAGATGGATGTCGGTGAGCGCCTGGACGGCGCCGAACCGCTTGGAGATCCCGCGCAACGCCAACACGGGTCCGTTCGGCACGATGGCCATCTCCGTTCCGGGCAGGGTGGTCCCTGCTGTGTGACGGAGGGGAGAGCGGGCTCTCCCCTCGATTGGGGGGTGAGTCAGGGATGCGGGCCGTCCGCGGATACGGACGGCCCTGCTCCGCTATGTGCCGGAGACCGGCCGTTACTTCAGACCGGCCTCTGCGCACGCCGCCTTGACCTTGCCGGCGCAGATCTGGTCGATCTTGTAGATCCCGTCCTTGATGACGGTGTCCTTGATGTTCTTCTTGGTCAGCGAGACCGGGGTGATCAGCGTCGCCGGGATGTCCTTGGTGGTCGGGCTGTCGACCGTGTTGGACTCGTTGACCTTCTCGCCGCGACCGAGCGCGATGGCCATCTCCGCGGCGGCGGTGGCCTCGTCCAGGTAGGACTTGTAGACGCTCATGTACTGCTCACCGGTGACGACCCGGCGCACACCCTCGAGTTCGGCGTCCTGCCCGGTGACCGGGGGCAGCGGGTTGAAGCCGCCGCTCTTGAGCGCGGTGATCGCGCCGCCGGCCATGCTGTCGTTGGCCGAGTAGACGCCGATGATGTTGTCCTTGCCGAGCGAGGAGATGGCGCCCGTCATGGCCTCGTTGGCCTTGTCCGCGAGCCAGCGGTCGACGTCGTAGGACCTGCCGATGTTCACCTTGCCCTTGAGGACGGACATCGCGCCCTTCTTGAACATGGCGGCGTTGGGGTCGGCCTCCCAGCCGTTGAGCATGACGATCTTGCCGCTCTTGGCCTTGTCGCCCAGCGCCTCGAGCAGGGCCTTGCCCTGGACCTTGCCGACCGTCTCGTTGTCGAACGAGGTGTACGCGGAGACCGGGCCCTCGGCGAGCCGGTCGTAGGCCACGACCGGGATATCGGCCTCGTCGGCCTTCTTGACCGAGCTGGCGATGGACTTGGAGTCCACCGAGTCGAGGATGATCGCGTCGACCTTCTTGGTGATCATCGAGTCGACCTGCTGCTGCTGGACCGAGGGGTCCGACTTGGCGTTGACGTACAGGACCTTGCAGTCGGCGCAGAGTGCCTTGATCTTCTTGGTGACGAAGGGCCGGTCGAAGTTCTCGTATCTGGCCGTCTGATCCTCGGGCAGCAGCAGCCCGATCGTGAGCGGACCGGTCTTCTTCTTGTCGTCCTTCTTGCCGTTGTCGGCTTCCTTCGCCGAGCCACAGGCGGCGAGGGCTACCGTCATCGACAGGACAGAAGCGGCAAGAGCGACGCGACGCATCGTTGCGTTCATTTAGGGGTGACCTCCCTGACGAGGCCGCGTCATTGCGGCCGAGGTGGCTGGAAGTCAACTCGGCCGCCCGCATGGCGTCAAGAAGTAAATCCTTAACGAGATGGCAACGGTGCCATTCGTTATCTGAGTGAACGCAGCCGGACAGGCCGGATAGACGGAGCGTGACCGGACAAAGCCTCTCAAGGCTTGCCCATGGCCCAACAGCACCGCCCGGCGGTCAGGTGAGGGCCGGAGCCCCCGCCGAGAGCGCGCCGTCCAGCAGCGTCGAATCGCCCATCTCGCTGAGCACCAGCGCGAGCGCGCCCAGCACCTCGGCCCGGCCGCCGAGCGCCCCCGGCATCACCGACAGCTGATGGGCCGCGCTCGGGATCGCGTACCGCGCGACCGACTCCCGGATCGGGCCCAGCACCAGCTCCCCCGCCTCGGCGAGCTGGCCGCCCAGCACCATCCGGCTCGGGTTGATCAGATTGCAGAGGTTGGCCACCCCGCTGCCGATGTGCCGGCCGACATCCCCGATCACCCGCCGGCAGCCCGGGTCGCCCTCGCGGGCGAGCTGCACCATGCGCTCCACGGTGAGGTCCGCCCCATGGCTGGAATGCAGCAGCGGCAGCACATAGCGGGCCGCGGTGAAGGTCTCCAGACAGCCGCGATTGCCGCAGCGGCACACCGGGCCCGACTCGTCCAGGGTGATGTGGCCGATCTCGCCCGCCGTACCACCGGGGCCGCGGTAGATCTTCCCGCTGATCACCAGCCCCGCGCCGACACCGTCGGCGACCTTGATGTACGCGAGGTCGCCGACCCCGCGGCCGGAGCCCCAGACCAGTTCGCCGAGCGCGCCGAGGTTGGCGTCGTTGTCCACGTGCACCGGCACCCCGAGCCGCTGGGCCAGGTCGTCGCGCGGATTGGTGCCCGCCCAGCCCGGCAGGATCGCGGTCGAGCCGAGCGTGCCGGTCTCCACGTCGATCGGGGCGGGCACGCCGAGACCGACGCCGACCACCTTGTCCTGGCTCAGTCCACTGGCCGTGATCAGCCTGCTGACCAGCTGCTCGGCCCGGTCCAGGCCCTGGGAGGAGGAGGCGTCCACATCCAGCGGCTCGGCCTCCTCGGCCAGCACCTGGTGGGCGAGGTTGCCGATGGCGACGCGCAGATGCGTATGGCCGAAATCCACCCCTACGACAATGCCCGCGTCACCGCTGAGCGAGACGCTGCGCGCCCGGCGGCCGCCCGCCGAGGTGGGCGTGACCTCGACCGTTCCGCCGTCCTTGAGCTCGCGCACGATGTTGGAGACGGTGGCGGCGGACAGCCCGGTGGACCGGGCGATCTCCGCCTGGGTCAGCGAGCCCGCCATGCGCACCGCACGGACCACCCGCTCGAGATTGGCCCGGTGCAGCGACGACTGCGATCCCGGAGTCTCCACGCCCATCCACTCCCGCCTTCGCGGGCGGCACGACGGCCGCTCCGCCGACCGGACCGCAGCAGTGAGGCCCGGCTGTGTCTCCAACATGTGAACTCTAAGCTGAGCCGCCACGGTTGTCCCACGTCAAGTCCCCGACCGCCGTGGAACGGCTCGCGGACCCTCCGCCGCCCACAGCGACACGGCCCCGCCCTTTCCGCGGGACGGAAAGGACGGGGCCGTGAAAAGCCCTCTGTGATGTGCCCCTATTTGAGCGCGCCCGCGGTCAGACCCGCCTGGACCTGCCGCTGGAAGAGGATATAGACACCGAGTACGGGAAGCATCGCCAGCACCAGACCGGCGAAAAGCGCTGACCAGTCGCCCTTGTACTGCTGGCTGGCCGCGAGCTGCACAAGACCCTGGGTGAGCACCCGCTTGTCCTCATCGGTGTTGAGCACCGTGGGCAGCATGTACTGATTCCACTGCCCGAGGAAGTTGAAGATCCCCACGCTGATCAGCCCGGGCTTCGCCATCGGCAGCATGACCTGGAAGAACGTCCGGGTATGGGACGCCCCGTCGATCAGGGCCGCCTCCGCGACCGAGGACGGCAGCGTCTTGAAGAACGAGGTGAGGAAGAAGACCGTGAACGGCAGCGAATAGGCGATATAGACCAGAATGAGCCCATGAAAGGTGTTGAGCAGGCTCATGTTCTTCATCACGAAGAACAGCGGCACCAGCGCCAGGATGATCGGAAAACTCATCCCGCCGACGAACATGAAATAGATGAACCGCTTTCCCGGGAATTCGAAGCGGGCCAGGATGTACGCCGCCATCGAGCCGAGCAGCATCGTCCCGATCAGGGAGCAGCCCACCACCAGGATCGTATTGAGGAAGAAGTCGCCGATGTTCGACTTGCTCCAGGCCCTGGTCCAGTTGTCGAAGTGCAGGGCGGAGGGCAGCCCCCAGGGCGAGGTGAAAATCTGCTTGTCGGTTTTGAGGGAGCTCATCACCGCCCACAGCAGCGGCAGCGTGACCAGGAGTCCCCAGACCACCAGGATGCCGTGCGAGAAGACGTTGAGGACCTTGCCCTCGCTGCCGATCCGGCCCTCGGGGGTGAAGCCCGGCGGCGGCTGCTTGCGGACGGGCCCGGTGGCCGGTGCCTCGTCCTCCTTGGTGACGCCCGGGAGCTCCGAGGGCTCTGCGTGCGAGGTCACTGTCGTACCCCCAGATCGGCGGTCGGGCGGTGGTGGCCGGGTGCGGTCGATGTGATCGGCATCAGTACTCCAGCCGTTCGCGCCGGCCGAGCCTGGTCACGATGACCGCGAAGATCAGGGTGACGATGAGCATCGCCACGCCGATCGTGGTGGCCCGTCCGGCCTGCCCGTCGTGGAAGGTCTTGGTGTAGACGTAGTAGCCCATGACCTGGGTGGAGTCGGCGGGGCCGCCCGGCCCCACGGTCATGATCTGCACCACGGCGAACGCGTCGAGCGCGATGATGCCCATATAGATCCAGCCGGTCTGGACCGTGTCCCACAGCAACGGCAGGGTGATCTTGAAGAAGGTCTTGACCCGGTTGGCCCCGTCGAGCAGCGCCGCCTCGTAGAAGTCCCTCGGGATGGAGCTCATCCCGGCGGAGAAGAGGACGACGTAGAAGCCGACGTTGCTCCAGACCATCACCGCCATCAGGCACCACAGCGCCAGCTTCGGATCGGCCAGCCACTGCTGCTGGAGCGAATCCAGGCCGACTCCGTCGAGGAAGGAGTTGATCGCGCCGTTGCGCGGGTTGTAGGTGAACTGGAACAGCAGGGCGACGATCGCGATCGACAGCACCTGCGGGAAGAAATAGATCACCTTGTAGAGGCTCGACCCGCGCACCCCGGAGATCGCCGCGTTCTTACGGCGCCGACCGCCCACATTGAGCATGAAGGCGAAGAAGAGTCCGAGGCCGAGCGTCACCAGCGGCACCACCAGCAGCAGCACGACATTGTGCCCGACCGCTTTCCAGAAGAGGTCGTCATGCAGCAGCCAGTTGTAGTTCTTGAACCCGACCATCTTGAAGTCGGAGCTCAGGCCGGTCCAGTCCGTGAAGGAGTAGTAGATGGCCTGGACGAACGGCGAGATCACGAAGACCGCGTAAAGGATCACCGGCAGGGCCAGGAACCCCGCGATGAACCGGTACTTCCCATGCTGCATTTCTACCGACCTCGGTCTTCCCCTACGGATAATGCCGCCGGCGACGCGTGGACCCGCATCAGACGTGCTTGTACTTCTTGACGGCGTCGTCCTTGGCCGTGTCATCGGCGAACTTCTGGCACTTCTTGATCGTCTCGGCGGGGGTCATCCGGCCGGCCATCATCTCGCCGAGCGCGCCGACGCCGATCTGCTGCTTCTGCAGCGTCACGTACCAGTCCTGGAGCCGCGGGTTGACCACGTTCTTGCCCGCCTTGGTCAGCGCCTCCTGCGCCGACGCCAGGCCCGGCGGCAGAGTGAGCCCTTCGGTGCCGCCGTTGAGGGAGGAGAGCGAGGAGACCTGCTTGACGAAGTTCTTGGTGGACTTCTCGCCGAGCATGATCCGCAGCAGCTCCATGCCGCCCTCGGGGTTCTTCGCCGACTTCGGGACGATGAAGGGCTCACCGCCGGACGCCCACAGGGTGCCGAACGGCAGCTTGTCGCTCTTGTCCAGGCTGGAGGGCGCGGCCACCGCCATCTGGAAGTCCTTCGGGGTGGTCTTCTTCGCCTCGTTCTCCACCCAGGAGCCGTTCGGGATGAACAGCGCCTTGCCCTGGTTCCACGCGGTCTGGGACTCGATGTGGGTGAGGCCGGGGGTACCCCTGAGGATGTAGCCCTTCTTGTAGAGCTCGTAGTACGCCTCGAAAGCGGCCTTGACGGCCGGGTGCTTCCAGGCGTTCGGCTCCAGGTTGTCGATCGAGTCCAGGACGTCCCGGCCGCCGATCTTGGCGATGAAGGGGTAGAGGCTGAACGGCAGGTAGTAGGGGAACTTGCCGGGGTAGGTCCAGCCCGCGATGCCCTTCTTCTTGGCCTTCTCGCAGACCTTGAGCATGTCGTCCCAGGTCTCGGGGTACTCCACGTCGAGCTTGGCGAGGTTGGTCTTGGAGTACCAGACGCCGTAGACGGTGTAGGCGTAGTAGAGGATCCACACCGGCTTGCCGTCGAACTGGCCCATCTCCACGACACCGGGGCGCAGGGTCTCGCGCACCGTCTTGTTCGGGTCGTCGAGGGAGGGCGCGTCCAGCAGCGGGGTGAGGTCGGTCAGCTGGTTCTTCGCGACCAGGGTCCCGAAGTCCATCTGCTCGGCGCCGGAGTTGTCGACCAGGTCCGGCGGGGTGCCGCCGTTGAAGCGCGGCTGGAGCACGGTCTGGATCTTCTGGGTGGCGGCGTGCTTGACCTTGCCCTTGGTCTTCGGGAAGGCCGCGGCGTACTCCGCCTCGGCGTCCTTGGCGTACTGCTGGCCGAAGCCGCCGTCGAAGATGACGACGTCGAGCGCGGCGCTCTCATTGACCGCGAGCGGGTTCTTGGCGCTCTTCTTGCCCTTGTCGACCTTCTTGGAGTCGTCGTCACCGCCACTGGCACAGGCGGACAGCGCGCTCATCGCGGGCACGGTGATCAATCCGAGCGCCGCCGAGCGCTTGATCAGATCGCGACGGCCGACATCTGAGGTGGATCCCATGCTCAAGTCCTCGCCTTCGTCAGGACTCAGGCGGTGTAACGGTCTCCCGTACATACTCGCCTCCGGCGAGGGGCCCGACACCGCGGGTCAGTTGAAGCGTCAAGCGGAGTATTGCTGGGTGTACGCCGGGGAGAGCGGATGACCCGCCGAGGCCCTCCGATATGGGCCGCGGTGCGGCCTTCCCCCTGGGGCGACAGGTATAGTCCACTGGGCCTCATATGGGCAAGATCGAGAGGTCATCGGGTACCAGTCTTTCCCGAGTTGAGACCTGCCCGACATACCGTAAGGGGAGACTTGCCGCGCGGCACGCCGCCGTGCGCGCTCCCCGAAAGGCGGTTCCCGTGTCCCGGAAGCAGCTCACCCTCGCCACCAGCATTGTCGTGACCGCGACACTCGCGGCCACCGCGGGGTGCGGCTCCGGCAGAGGGGGCTCGTCCGCCGGGGACAGCAAGGGTGGCGCGGCGATCGGCAAGGGCATGGCCCAGCTGCCGGTGGAGCCCACCCAGGCGCCGACCGAGGAGCCCACCGACGACCCCTACGACGACCCGTATGACGAGCCGTCGGACTCCCCCACCGGCGGCTCAGGACTGGTCACCCCGGACGCCAAGATGGGCACCTGCGGATGGGGTTCGAACGGCAAGCCCTACGCCAATGTGAAGATCAGCAACTCCGGCTCCGGCACGGCCTACTACTCGCTGCTGGTCGGCTTCGTGGACAGCTCCGAGGAGGTCGTGACCACCGGGGTGGAGTCCGACGCGCCCGTGGCGGGCGGCTCCGAGAAGACCATCAAGGTCACCGGGCTCAAGGCGGACAGCTCCCACACCGCGAAGAAGTGCCGGCTGTCGCTGGCCACCAAGTCCGACAACGCGGGCTGACGACACGCCAGGAGCAACCTCGAGGGACGCACGGAATCGCCCCCATGGCCGCGGGCCGTACCACCGATGGTGGTACGGCCCGCGGCGTACCACCCGCCGCACGGGCGCCCATTGAGCGCTGTCCGCATCCTTGACACCACCCTCCCCCTGCCTCCCTACTTATCTCTGCCCGACCCAGTGGACAACGTTGTCAGACTCGTTGAGAGGCTGAGTATGCGACAGAGACGACCCCAGAGACGATGGCGTGGGATCGGACGGTCGGCCGCCCTGGTGGCGGCCGTCCTGCTGGCGGTGACGGCCCAGGGCGGTGCGGTCGCCGCCCCCGCCGGCCCGGACTCCACGCACCACGCCGACCGCACCTTCGCCTCGTCCTTCGAGTCGGGCGATCCCCAGCCCGACTGGCGGAACACGGTCGAGACCGGCCCCGACGGCAAGAAGAAGGCGTCGGGAGTCGACGGAGGCTACTCCTCCGGCATCCCCGGCAATGTCACCGACAAGGTCACCGAGGTCCGCGCGAGCGACGAGAACTCCGACGGCGGGGAGATCAAGGAGAACCTCGTCGACGGCGAGGTCACCAGCAAGTGGCTGGCCTTCGACACCACCGCCTGGCTCGAGTTCGACCTGAGCGAGCCGGTGGAGGCCGTCCGCTACGCCCTCACCTCCGCCAACGACGCCCCCGGCCGGGACCCGAAGGACTGGACCCTCAAGGGCTCGGCCAACGGCTCCGACTGGACGACGCTGGACACCCGTAAGGACGAGACGTTCTCCTCGCGCCAGCAGACGCGGGAGTTCTCTTATCGCAATTCCACGGCCTTCAAGCACTTCCGGCTGGAGATCACCCGCAACGCCGGGGACGACATCGTCCAGCTCGCGGAGGTGCAGTTCGCAACCGGCGACACCACTCCGCCCGCGGCCTCGGACATGCAGACCCAGATCGACCGCGGCCCGACCGGCTCCCCCACCGCCAAGGCCAACGCGGGCTTCACCGGTACCCGTGCCCTGCGCTACGCGGGCACCCACAAGCCGGACGGCCGGGCGTACTCGTACAACAAGGTCTTCGACGTCGACACGGCCGTCACCCGGGATACCCAGCTGTCCTACCGGATCTTTCCGTCGATGACCGAGACGGACCTCGACTACCCGGCCACCCATGTCTCCGTCGACCTCGCCTTCACCGACGGCACCTACCTCAGCGAGCTGCCCGGCGCGGTCGACCAGCACGGCGCCCGGATGAGCCCGCAGGGCCAGGCCGCCTCCAAGACGCTCTACGTCAACCAGTGGAACCACGAGGAGTCGCGGATCGGCGCCGTCGCCGCGGGCAAGACGGTCGACCGGATCCTCGTGGCCTACGACTCCCCCAAGGGTCCCGCGCAGTTCCGCGGCTGGGTGGACGACATCTCCATCGCCCCCAAGGCGCCCGAGAAGCCGCTGACGCACCTGTCGGACTACGCCCTGACCACCCGCGGCACCAACTCCAGCGGCAGCTTCTCGCGCGGCAACAACTTCCCGGCCACCGCCGTCCCCAACGGCTTCAACTTCTGGACGCCGGTGACCAACGCGGGCTCCACCGACTGGCTCTACCAGTACGCCCGCGCCAATAACGCCGACAACCTCCCCACCATCCAGTCGTTCAGCGCCAGCCATGAGCCCAGCCCCTGGATGGGCGACCGGCAGACCTTCCAGGTGATGCCGTCCGGCGCGGCCGGCACCCCCGACGCCGGGCGGACCGCCCGCGCGCTCCCCTTCCGCCATGAGAAGGAGACCGCACGTCCCTACTACTACGGGGTGACCTTCGAGAACGGCCTTACGGCCGAGATGGCGCCCACCGACCACGCCGCGGCCATGCGCTTCACCTATCCGGGCGAGGACGCGAGCGTTATCTTCGACAACGTCAACAACAACGGCGGGCTGACCCTCGACGCCGAGCACGGCGTGGTCTCCGGCTACTCCGACGTCAAGAGCGGACTGTCCACCGGCGCCAGCCGGCTTTTCGTCTACGGCGTCTTCGACTCCCCGGTGAGCGCGAGCGGCAAGCTGGACGGAGGCGGCGGCAAGGACGTCACGGGCTACTTCCGCTTCAAGCCGGGGAAGGACCGTACGGTCACCCTCCGGCTCGCCACCTCGCTGATCGGCGTCGACCAGGCGAAGGCCAACCTCGACCGGGAGCTCCCCGCGTCGCGGTCGTTCGGGGAGGTCAAGCGGGCCGCCCAGGCGGAATGGGACAACATCCTGGGCCGGGTCGAGGTCGAGGGCGCGGACCGCGGCCAGCTCACCTCGCTCTACTCCAGCCTCTACCGGCTGTACCTCTATCCCAATTCCGCTTTCGAGAACACGGGCACGGCGGCGAAGCCCCGCAACCAGTACGCGAGCGCCTTCTCGCCGGCCACCGGGGAGAACACCCCGACCCACACCGGCGCGAAGATCGTCGACGGCAAGGTGTACGTCAACAACGGCTTCTGGGACACCTACCGGACCACCTGGCCCGCCTACTCCCTGCTCACCCCGAAGCGGGCGGGCACGATGGTCGACGGCTTCGTGCAGCAGTACAAGGACGGCGGCTGGATATCCCGCTGGTCCTCACCGGGCTACGCCGATCTGATGACCGGCACCAGCTCGGACGTGGCCTTCGCCGACGCGTATCTGAAGGGCGTGCGGTTCGACGCCGAGGCCGCGTACGAGGCGGCGCTGAAGAACGCCACCGCCGTGCCGCCCACGTCGGGCGTCGGCCGGAAGGGCATGTCCACCTCGCCCTTCCTGGGCTACACCAGCACCGAGACCCATGAGGGGCTGTCCTGGGCGCTGGAGGGCTCTCTCAACGACTTCGGCCTCGCCAACATGGGCAAGGCGCTCTACGCGAAGACGAAGAAGGCCCGCTACAAGGAGGAGTCCGAGTACTTCCTGCACCGCGCGCAGGGCTATGTCTCGCTCTTCGACGACAAGGCGGGCTTCTTCCAGGGCAAGGACGCCAATGGAAAGTGGCGCGTGCCCTCCGACAAGTACGACCCCCGGGTCTGGGGCTACGACTACACCGAGACCAACGGCTGGGGCTACGCCTTCACCGCGCCCCAGGACAGCCGGGGCCTGGCCAACCTCTACGGCGGCCGCGCGGGCCTGGCGAAGAAGCTGGACACCTACTTCTCCACCCCGGAGACCGCCTCGCCGGAGTTCGCCGGTTCCTACGGCGGCGTCATCCACGAGATGACCGAGGCGCGGGACGTCCGTATGGGCATGTACGGCCACAGCAACCAGGTCGCCCACCATGTGGCGTACATGTACGACGCGGCGGGCCAGCCGTGGAAGACCCAGGAGAAGGTGCGCGAGGTGCTCTCCCGCCTCTACACCGGCAGCGAGATCGGCCAGGGCTACCACGGCGACGAGGACAACGGCGAGCAGTCCGCCTGGTACCTCTTCAGCTCGCTGGGCTTCTATCCGCTGGTGATGGGCGGCTCGGAGTACGCGGTCGGATCGCCGCAGTTCACCAAGGTCACGGTGCATCTGGAGAACGGCCGCGACCTCGTCGTCAAGGCCCCGCGCAACAGCGCGCGGAACGTGTACGTCCAGGGTCTGAAGGTCAACGGCAAGGCGTGGAACTCCACCGCGCTGCCGCATGACCTACTCGCCCGGGGCGGCACGCTGGAGTTCGCGATGGGCGCCAAGCCGTCGTCCTGGGGCACGGGCGCGAACGCCGCGCCGTCCTCCATCACCGAGGACGACAAGGTGCCCACCCCGCGCCACGACCTGACGGTGCCGAGCGGCGGCACGGCGCTGCTGGACAACACCTCGGGCACCGAGGCGACCTTCGAGTCGGTGGACCTGCCGGTCACGGAGCCGGGCCGCGCGGTGCAGTACACCCTGACCTCGTCGGACCGCGGCAAGGCCCCGACGGGATGGGTGCTCCAGGGCTCCGCGGACGGCGAGAAGTGGCGGGACCTGGACCGCAGGTCGGGCGAGTCCTTCAGCTGGGACAAGCAGACCCGCGTCTTCTCGGTGCGCACGCCCGGTACGTACGCGCACTACCGGCTGGTGCCGGACGGCAAGGCCACCCTGGCGGAGGTGGAGCTGCTGGGCTGAGCCGTTGGGTGGGCCGGGTCCGTATCCGCGGGCCCGGCCCGCCCGGCCCTGGCCGCGGCTCACGCGCGGCGAGCGCGGGCAGCCCGTTACGGTGAGTCCATGCCACATGCCCCCGCGCTCCTCGTCATCGACATGCAGAACGCCCTGGCGGCGATCTCGCACCGGGCCACCGAGACCGTCGCCGTGATCGCGGGGCTGCGCGAACGCGCCAAGGCCGCGGGCGTACCGGTCGTGACGATTCAGCACCAGGGCGCCGAGTTGGAGGCTGGTACGGAGGGCTGGCAGATCGTGCCCGAACTCAGGCCCTCCGCCGACGAGGCCGTCGTCCACAAGACCAGTGCCGACAGCTTCCTCCACACGGATCTCGACAAGACCCTCAAGGCGCTGGGAGTCACCGAGGTGGTCGTCACCGGGTTCGCGACCGAGATCTGCGTGGACACCACGGCCCGGCAGGCGCTGAGCCACCAGTACGACGTGGTGCTGGTCGCCGACGGGCACACCACATCCGAGCGGCCCGACACCGGCGACTTCGCCTCGCCGGAGCGGTCGATCGCCCACCACAACGAGATTTTCCGGCACATCGACTTTCCGGGGCGCCGCATCCGCGTAGTGCCCGCGGCCGAAGTGGATTTCGCCGCCGCTTAGCGCTGTCCTCGGCGTGCGGCCCGCCGGACGGCAACGGCGCGGGCCCCGCGGCGAGAACGTCACGATCGTTCACCGAGGGGCGGTAGGGGCCGTCTCCGCACCGTCGTAGTCCAGCCGGGCCCGCTGGACCCTGGCCAGGTTCTCGGCCGACCAGGTCGCGAGCGTGGCGAAGAGCGGGCCGAGGCTCCGGCCGAGGTCGCTGATCTCGTACTCCACCCGAGGCGGGACCTCGGGGTGGTAGGTGCGCCGCACCAGCCCATCGCGCTCCAGTTGGCGGAGCCGCTGGGTCAGCACCTTCGGGGTGATGGTGCCGATGTGGCGTTGCAGCTCCACGAAGCGCTGACGGCCGTGCTCATGCAGCGTCCAGAGGATGGGTGTGGTCCAGCGGCTGAAGACGATGTCGACCACCGGGGCGATCGGACATGCCTGTTCTGGTTCCTCGGACATAGTCACTTTCCTGTAGGTACCTACTATCCCCAGGATGCTAGCTTCACCGTGCCGCGAGGCCAGGACAAGGTCCGTCACTGTGAGATGGGGAGCTGCACATGATCGTGGTAACCGGAGCGACCGGGAATGTGGGTCGGCCGCTGGTGGAGACCCTCGCCGCATCCGGCGAGCGGGTGACGGCGGTTTCGCGACGGCCCACCGGCACGGAGTTGCCGGAGGGGGTACGTCACCATCGGGCCGATCTGGCCATCCCAGGGAGTCTGCGGCCCGCGCTGGAGGGGGCCGACGCGCTGTTCCTGCTCTTCGCGGGCGAGTTGCTGGCCGGAACCGCACGGACCGGCGCGCTTCTGGACGTCGCGCGGTCGGCCGGCGTACGGCGTGTGGTCCTGCTCTCCTCCCAAGCCGCCGGGACCCGCCCGGATGCGGTGTCCCACGCCCCCATGCGGGCGTTCGAGGACGCCGTGCGGCGGTCGGGTCTCGACTGGACGGTCCTGCGGCCCGGGGGCTTCGCCTCGAACGCCTTCGCCTGGGCCGAATCCGTCCGTAACGAGCGCGTGATCGCGGCGCCCTTCGCCGACGTCGGACTGCCGGTCGTGGACCCCGCGGACATCGCGGAGGTCGCGGCCGCCACGCTGCGGGAGCCGGGCCACGCGGGACGCACGTACGACCTCACCGGCCCCGCTCCGATCTCCCCACGCGGACAGGCGGACGCGATCGCCGACGCGCTGGGCGAGCCGGTGCGGTTCACCGAGCTGAGCCGGGAGCGGGCACGAGCGGAGATGCTGCGGTTCATGCCGGAGCCCGTCGCGGACGGCACCCTCGACATCCTGGGCAATCCGACGGCCGACGAACAGCGGGTGAGCCCCGATATCGAGCGCGTCCTGGGCCGTCCGCCGCGCGCCTTCGCCGATTGGGCAATGCGTAACATCGCGGCCTTCCGCTGATCCCGGAATGCCAGGATGGGCGGATGGCTACCGTCCTGGCGTTCCACGCCCACCCCGACGACGAAGCCCTGCTGACCGGCGGCACGCTCGCCCGGCTGGCCGACGAGGGGCACCGCGTGGTGCTCGTGGTCGCCACGGACGGCCTGATGGACGCCGCACCGCCGAACGGCGAACCGCCACGGATGCGGGAACTGCGGGCCGCCGCAGCCGTACTGGGCGTCGACCGCGTCGTCCACCTCGGCTACGCGGACAGCGGCCACGGCCCGCTCTTCTACCCCGACCCGCCGGACCGTACCCGCTTCGCGCGGGCGGACACGGAGGAGGCGGCGGAACGGCTGGCGGCGATCCTGCGCGGGGAGGACGCGGCGATGCTCCTCACCTACGACGCCAACGGCGGCTACGGCCACCGCGACCACATCAAGGTCCACGAGGTCGGCCACCGCGCCGCCGAACTGGCCAAGACGCCAAGAGTCCTTGAGGCGACGATCCCCCGCGACGCCGTCGAGCGCCTGGTCCGGCTCATACGGCTCCTGCGCATCCCCCTGCGCCACGACCCCGCCGAGCTGAGCACCCGCTTCAGCCCCCGCTCGGCCATCACCCACCGCTACGACGTCCGCCGCTACGCCCACCAGAAGCAGTCAGCCCTGGCCGCCCACCACTCCCAGATGAACGGGACCGGCCGCATGAGCGCCGTCATGCGGAGGATGCTCCGGCTGCCCGCCCCCATCTTCGGCCTGCTGCTGGGCCGGGAATGGTACATCGACGTCTCCCGCTCCCGGCCCTCGCGACGCTAACCGTCGACGAACAGCTCCTCCGCCCGGGAGGCGGTCACGGCCCGGTCCAGCCAGGCGTCGAGGAGGTCCAGATCCTTACATGCCTCGATGCGCTCACGCGTCCCGGGAGTGATCTCAAGCCCCCGAAGGCTGAGCACGCGCAGAACATCTTTCGCACCTTTAACAGCCTGGCCCTCAGCCCGAACCTCGGCGAAAGCGCGCTGGGCGTGTTCGGAGCGGAAGAAGTTCAGCAGCGCAGACATCAGGTCTCTCCAGATTCCTCGTGCCGGGGTGTCTCCAAGACCGGCTTCAACGAGTTCGGCGTAGATGGTCGCCTGGTTGGGGTCGAGAGTGTTGAGCGTGGTCGCCAACGCCTTCAGTATGGCATCCACGTTTTCGCTCTTACTATGCGTAATCGCCGAGAACATGGCCATCGGAACATCCCGGACCACGTCCTTCGCGTCAGTGACGACGGGAGTGTTGCCGGGACCCAGAACAAGTGGACGAACTGTCAGGGACGGGTAGTCGGGGATGCCGAGCGTGATCGGGCGGGCAGCCCAGCGGGCCGTGGACTCGTCCGAGCAGAGTACGATCAGTACCGGTTGGTGGCCGAACTTCGCGTGCATGTACGAGAGGTAGTAGGCCCAGGCCGCCGGCTTCTTCGGGTCTCTTCTGCTCTGCGACTCGATGGCGAATAAATACGTGCCGTCGCCCTTGGTCTCGACCTGGAGCAGGGTGTCCACGCGTCTCTCGACGGGTGCGATCTCGGTGAGGTCGGGACTGACGACGAACGTCTTGCTCGTGTCCGGGAACGGGACGCCGAGTAGCTGTCTGAGCGCTCGGACGATGGCCCCGGTGTCCTCCTGGAAAATCCGGTGGAGGGCTTCGTGTGAGGAACTGACCATGCGAAGGACATTAAGGAAGCTGGGGCAAATGCCTTGGGCAAGTGCCCCAGCTTCACTCGATCGCATGGCGCGACCCTTGACGTTGACGGCAGAAATTCTGCTCAGCCGCGGGCCACCGCGAAGACGTGGAGATCCGCGTTGTCGGGCAGGGTGACGCTCTTGACCGTCTTGCCCTCAGGGGCCCGGAACGCCTTCGTCGCGAAGATGTAGGCGTCCACCACGTCCTTGTCGCCACCGCTGATGTTGCGGTAGCCGGTCTTGGCGACGGTCACGTTCCCGTACTGGACCGTTCCGCCGCCGCCTCCCACCGTCCAGTCGGTGAAGGCCAGCTCCGTGGTGTCCGAGCTCCCGTCGGTGTAGGTGACCTTGGCGGTGGCCTTCTGGTTGCCGTTGACGGCGCTGCCGATGAAGGACAGAGACGTGGAGGCCGGGAGAGTGATCGTCTGGCCGGTGGCGGAGGCGTTGTCGGGGCGGCCGGACGGAGAGGCGGGCCAGGCGTAGTCCAGGCCCTGGGTGGTCCCCTTGGCGCCCGGCTCGAGGCCGGCGGCGGCGAGGGCCTGGCGGGAGTAGCTCCAGCCGCCGCCGTCGTAGTCGCCCTCGTCGTGCTCACCGGCGTCCTCGGTCGCGCCGACGTTGTTGTACGCGGCGAGCAGCGAACCGGGGGCGGCCACGGTCAGTGTGATCGGCTGGACGACCTCGGTGCCCTCGCTGGTCACCGTCACCTTCGCGTCGTAGAACCCCTCGGCCGTGTCCTTCCCCGCGCGCAGCGAGATCTCCGCCGTGCCGTCCGGGCCCACCGTCCCGGAGGTGGGTGCGGCGGTGATCCCGTCGGGGGCGTCGGTGGTGAAGCGCACCTCGGGGCGGTCGCCCTCGCTGACCGGGACGGCGGCCACCTTCACGGTCAGGCTGTCGCCCGGGGCGAGCGTGCCCGTGGTGGGCCCGACCCCGATCTGGTACGGCTGCTCGCCCTCGCGGAAGGAGGGCGGGGCGTCGGACGGGGCCGAGCCCCAGGCGCGGTCGGGGGCGTCGGACAGGGTGTAGTCCAGCGTTCCGCCGTGCCGTACGAAGGACTCCGACAGCCAGGGGCGGTCGCTCGCCCGTCCGTTCACCTTCAGCGCCTGGACGTACGGCGCGCCGGGCGCGGCCTGCGGGGCGCGGATGGAGATGTCCCGGCCGCCGCGGTCGATCTCGATCCGCGGGAAGAGGGGCGAGGCCAGGACCAGTTCGGCGCGGGAGGGCACCTGCGGATACATGCCGAGGGCCGAGAAGACGTACCACGAGGACATCTCGCCGAGGTCGTCGTTGCCGGGGATGCCATCGGACTTCGTGGTCCACAGCTGGCGCATCGCGGCGCGCACGGTCTGCTGTGTCTTGTACGGCTGTCCGGCGTAGGCGTAGAGATAGGGGACGTTGATCGACGGCTCGTTGTCCAGCTCGGACTTCTCGCCGCCCTTGCCGGTGAGCGCCCAGCCCCCGTCGGCGTCGTGGAAGAAGGCGTCCAGACGCTTCACCGCGGCGTCCTTACCGCCCATGGCGGCGAAGAGACCCGCTGGGTTGTGCGGGACCATCCAGGTGTACTGGGCGCTGGTGCCCTCGACGAAGCCGTTGCCGGTGGCCGGGGTGAAGCCGGTGACCCAGCTGCCGTCGGCCTTACGGTTGGCGGCATAGCCGCCGGTCTCCGGGTCGGCGGCGGCGTTGAAGTTGTTCTGCCACCACTGGGCACGGCGCGCGAAGGTCTCGGCGGTGTCCTTACGGCCCGCGGCCCGCGCCAGCTGGGAGAGGGCGAAGTCCGCGCCGGACATCTCGAGGGTCTCGGCCGCGCCGCCCCAGGCGTTGGAGACGGACGGCATGTAGTGCAGCTTCAGGTACTTGTCGAGGGAGGGCCGCTGGCCGACCGACATGATGGGCTTGCCCGCCGGGCTGAGGTCCTTCTCGGTCGGCTCGGTGGCCGCCTTGACGAGCGAGTCGAGGGCGGCGTCGAGGTCGTAGTCATCGCCGCCGAAGGCCCGGATTCCGGCGAGGGCGGCGGCGGACGGGTCGCCGTTCATCACATGCGTCCCCGAGGCGCCCTGGAGCCAGCGGTCCCAGACGCCGCCGTTCTGCTGGGCGAGGTTCAGCAACGACTGGGCGATGTCGGAGCCCTTGTCCGGCTCCAGCAGGGTGAGCAGCTGGAGTTGGGAGCGGTAGACGTCCCAGCCGGAGAAGGTGCCGTACTGGGCCCGGTGGCCCCGGCTCACCCGGTGCACCTCACCGTCGCTGCCCCGGTAGCGGCCGTCGGTGTCGCTGATGACGTTGGGATGCAGCAGCGAGTGGTAGAGCGCGGTGTAGAAGGTGGTGCGGTCCGCGTCCGCGCCGCCGCCGACCCGGATGGCCGACAACTGCCGCCGCCAGGCGTCGTACGCGGCGCTCCGCACCTGGTTGAAACCGCGCCGCGGCGGGTTCTCGGCGGCGAGGTTGGCCCGGGCGCCCTGGTCGCTGACGTAGCTGATGCCGACCTTGACGCCCACCCGGCGGGTGCCCGGGGCGAATTGGAGATAGCCGCCGGAGCCCTTCCCGGCCACCGGGCGGCCGTCGCCGCCATACCCGCCGGAGCCGCCCTCGGCACTGGTGGTGCCGGGCCGCAGGGTGCCGTCCCGCCAGGTGCCCTGGGCGGTGAACGGGGTGTCGAACGTGGCGGTGAAGTGCAGCGTGTAGTAGCTGCGGCGCCCCTCGGGGTCGAGATAGCCGCAGAAGTTGCCGCTGGTGACCGAGCCGGAGACGGTGCGGTGCGCCGGGTCGATGGTGAGATCGGCGTCCGAGCTGCCGACCTCCGAGGAGGAGGTGCGGATCAGCAGGGAGGCGGTCTTGTCCGCGGGGTAGGTGAAGCGGGCCGAGCCGGTGCGGGCGGTGGCGGTCAGCTCCGCACCCGCGCCGGAGGCGAGGGAGACCTTGTAGCGGCCGGGTTCGGCGGTCTCGTCGGAGTGGCTGAAGTCGGACGCGTAGAGCTGGTCCTTGGTGTCGGCGGCGGGTGAGGAGGTGACCTCGCCGACGTGGGGGAAGAAGGGGATGTCGCCCGCGCCGCCCGCACAGCCGGTGCCGGACATATGGGTCAGGCTGAAGCCGCGGACGCGGGTGGCGTCGTAGTGGTAGCCGCCGGGCGCGGCGGTCCGGGTGGCGTCGCCGCGGGTGTTCTCCGGGCTCCACGACAGCATGCCGAAGGGCGCGACGGCACCGGGGAAGGTGTTGCCGCCGGCCGAGCTGCCGATGAGCGGATCGACGTACGCCGCCGGGTCCTTGACCAGCGTCGGCGGCGGGGCGGCCGACGCGGGCGCGGTGGCCGCGGTGGCGAGGAGCCCCGCGGTCAGGGCCGCGGCCGCCAGGGCGGCCAGGGGTCTTGAGGGCATTGCGGTCCCACCTTGTTCGGAAGGGCCGCGATCGCCGGGTCGAGCAAGCCGTGGGGACCGTACCGCACGGGGGCCGTCGGCCGTAAGGGGGCGGAGACGGTCTTGACAGGGACACCCGGTTGGCGGCGTACTGATCGTTACAGTCAGCCTGACAACGTTGTCGCGTTCGCCGGTCGAGCAAGCCGCTTCCGCGTACCGGCAATCGCTCATCGGACGCGCCATCATGGGCGCATGATCCTCCGCCAGCTACGTGACACCGACGAGGACGCCGAGGCGGCATGGGAGGTGGTGGCCGCCGCCTTCGGGGACTCCACCGCCCTCGCAGGCAAGGACGGATGGCCGCCGGGGTACGTGGCCGAGGTCCATGAGCGGAACCGCCATCTCGCCCGCACCGACCCGGGCGGCTGCTGGCTCGCCCTGGACGAGTCCGGGATGCCGCTCGGCGTGACGCTGTCGGCCCGGCGCGAGGGCACCTGGGGGCTGTCGATGTTCGCGGTGCTGCCGCGGGCCCAGCGGCAGGGCGTCGGCCGGGAGTTGCTGGCCGCGGCGCTGCTGTACGGACGGGGGTGTCTGCGCGGCATCATCTGCGGATCGGAGGATTCGCGCGCGGCGAGCACCTACCGGCGCGCGGGGTTCGCGCTGCATCCGGCGATGCGGTTGCGCGGCACGGTCGGACCGGAGACCAAGGAGCGGCTGTCCCCTCCCGACGGCGCGGTGCACGAGGGCGTGGCCCGCCACCGGGATCTGCTGGACTCGGTGGACCGCCGCACCCGGGGCGGCGCGCACGGCGCCGACCACGAACTGCTGCTCACCCAGCGGCGGTTGCTGGTGGTGGACGACCTCGCGGGCAGCGGCTACTGCTACGTAGGCGAGGACGGCAAGGTCGAGATGCTGGCCGCGACCTCGCGACGGCTGGCGAAACGGCTGCTGACCGCCGCGCTGCTGTGCCTTCCGGAGGGCTCCGACGCGCGGGTCGCGGGGCTGACGGCCGAGCAGCAGTGGGCGGTGGACGTGGGGATCGAGGCCGGGCTCGAGCTGTCCACGAGCGGCTATGTGTGTCTGCGGGGGATGCCGCCGCCGATGCCGTACATCCCTTCGGGGACGTTTCTCTGACCGCGGGGCATCTGGTACGCGGACGGGCCGCACCCCCGCCCGGGGGTGCGGCCCGTCGCCGCTGCCGTGAGCCGCTGAGCCGCGCTTACTTGCGGATCAGCGAGCGCAGCACGTACTGCATGATGCCGCCGTTGCGGTAGTAGTCCGCCTCGCCGGGGGTGTCGATGCGCACCTTGGCGTCGAACTCCACACTCTGCCCCTCAGCGGCTCCGCCGCGGGCCGCCTTGACCTTCACGGTCTCCGGGATGCCGCCCTCGTTGAGCGCGGTGACGCCGGTGATCTGATAAGTCTCCTCGCCGGTCAGGCCCAGCGAGTCCGCCGAGGCGCCCTCGGGGAACTGGAGCGGCAGGACGCCCATGCCGATGAGGTTCGAGCGGTGGATGCGCTCGTACGACTCGGCGATGACGGCCTTGACGCCGAGCAGCGCGGTGCCCTTGGCGGCCCAGTCGCGGGACGAGCCGGAGCCGTACTCCTTGCCCGCCAGGATGACCAGCGGGGTGCCGGCGGCCTGGTAGTTCTGCGAGGCGTCGTAGATGAAGGAGACCGGCCCGCCGTCCTGGGTGAAGTCGCGGGTGAAACCGCCCTCGGTGCCCGGCGCGATCTGGTTGCGCAGCCGGATGTTGGCGAAGGTGCCGCGGATCATGACTTCGTGGTTGCCCCGGCGGGAGCCGTAGGAGTTGAAGTCGCGCCGCTCGACACCGTGCTCGGTGAGGTACTTACCGGCCGGAGTGTCGGCCTTGATCGCACCGGCCGGGGAGATGTGGTCGGTGGTGACCGAGTCGCCCAGCTTGGCCAGCACGCGGGCGCCGGCGATGTCCTCGACCGGGGCCGGGTCCATCGTCAGGCCCTCGAAGTACGGGGGCTTGCGGACGTAGGTGGACTCCGGGTCCCACTCGAAGGTGTTGCCGGTGGGCACCGGGAGCGACTGCCACTGGGCGTCACCGGCGAAGACGTCGGCGTAGCTGGTGTTGAACATCTCCTGGCCGATCGCGGAGGCCACGACCTCCTCGACCTCCTTCTCGGAGGGCCAGATGTCCGTCAGGTGGACCGGGTTGCCGTCCTGGTCGATGCCGAGGGCGTCCTTGGTGATGTCCACCTTCATGGAGCCCGCGATGGCGTAGGCGACGACCAGCGGCGGGGACGCCAGGTAGTTCATCTTGACGTCGGGGTTGATCCGGCCCTCGAAGTTGCGGTTGCCGGAGAGGACCGAGGTGACGGCCAGGTCGGCCTCGTTGACGGCCTTGGAGACCTCCTCCGGCAGCGGGCCGGAGTTGCCGATGCAGGTGGTGCAGCCGTAGCCGACGAGGTTGAAGCCCAGCTTGTCGAGGTACGGGGTGAGCCCGGCGCGGTCGTAGTAGTCCATGACGACCTTGGACCCGGGGGCCAGGGTGGTCTTGACCCACGGCTTGCGGGTGAGGCCCTTCTCGACGGCCTTCTTGGCCACCAGGGCGGCGGCGACCATCACATACGGGTTGGAGGTGTTGGTGCAGGAGGTGATCGCGGCGACGGTGACGGCGCCGTGGTCGATCTCGTACTGCGAGCCGTCGGGGGCGATCACCGGGGTCGGCTTGGTGGGCACGCCGTTGGAGACGGCCGGGGCGTCGGAGGCCGGGAAGGACTCGACACCCGCCTCGTCCAGGTCGGCCACGGGGGCGTAGGCGCGGACGTCCTGGGCGAACTTCTCGGCGGCCTCGGCCAGGATGATGCGGTCCTGCGGGCGCTTCGGGCCGGCGATCGACGGGACGACCGTCGCCAGGTCCAGCTCCAGCTTCTCGGAGAAGTCCGGCTCGGCGGCCGGGTCCAGCCAGAGGCCCTGCTCCTTGGCGTAACGCTCGACCAGCGCGAGCTGCTGCTCGCTGCGGCCGGTGAGCTTCAGGTAGTTGATGGTCTCGACGTCGATCGGGAAGATCGCGGCGGTGGAACCGAACTCCGGCGACATGTTGCCGATGGTGGCGCGGTTGGCCAGCGGGATGGAGGACACGCCCTCGCCGTAGAACTCGACGAACTTGCCGACGACGCCGTGCTTGCGCAGCATCTCGGTGATCGTCAGCACGAGGTCGGTGGCGGTGGTGCCGGTCGGCAGCGAGCCGGTGAGCTTGAAGCCGACGACGCGCGGGATCAGCATGGAGACCGGCTGGCCGAGCATCGCGGCCTCGGCCTCGATGCCGCCGACGCCCCAGCCGAGCACACCGAGGCCGTTGACCATGGTGGTGTGGGAGTCGGTGCCGACCAGGGTGTCCGGGTACGCCTGGCCGTTCCGGACCATGACGGTGCGGGCCAGGTGCTCGATGTTGACCTGGTGGACGATGCCGGTGCCGGGCGGGACGACCTTGAACTCGTCGAAGGCGGTCTGGCCCCAGCGCAGGAACTGGTAGCGCTCCTTGTTGCGGCCGTACTCCAGCTCCACGTTCTGGGTGAAGGCGTCCGGGGTGCCGAAGCGGTCGGCGATCACGGAGTGGTCGATGACCAGCTCGGCCGGGGCCAGCGGGTTGATCTTCGCCGGGTCACCGCCGAGCTCCTTGACGGCCTCACGCATGGTGGCGAGGTCGACCACGCAGGGCACACCCGTGAAGTCCTGCATGATCACGCGGGCCGGCGTGAACTGGATCTCCTGGCTGGGCTGGGCCTGCGAGTCCCAGCCGCCCAGCGCGCGGATGTGGTCGGCGGTGATGTTCGCGCCGTCCTCGGTGCGGAGCAGGTTCTCCAGCAGCACCTTGAGGCTGTAAGGGAGCCGGGCCGATCCCTCGACCTTGTCCAGCCTGAAGATCTCGTACGATTCGTCGCCCACCTGCAGGGTGCTGCGGGCGTCGAAGCTGTTCGCCGACACGACAGTCTCCTTCATGCATGATTTCGCGCGTACCACCGCAATGCTGCCGTCACATGCCCGCGCCGATCCGCTAAGGTATGGCTAACTTAGGTAAGCCTTACCGGCGCGGGGCGGCGATGCGCCTTCCAGCAGATATCTCGATGTCGAGATAACTCTAGTACATCGCCCCCGCGCGGTCATGCCCTGCCCGGGTGCGAGCGCGGTCCGGGGTGCCGCCGGGCGCGTACGGGGTGCCGCCGGGCGCGGTCCGGGTCGGTGCGCCGGCGTTCAGCCGTGCTCACTCATGTGCACCGGTGTTCCCCCGTTGTGCTCACCCGTGTGCACCCGTGTTCCCCCGTCTTCACCGGTAAGGGTGACCGCCGACTGAGCCGCCCCCGCCAGCGCGATACTGCTGCCATGGACCCGCATCTGCTCCGCACGTTCATCTCCGTGGCCCGCTGCGGATCCTTCTCCGACGCCGCCCATGAGCTGGGCTTCACCCCCGCCGCGGTCTCCGAGCACATCGCGTCCCTCGAAGCGGATCTGCGGACATCGCTGCTGACCCGGCGGCCGGTCATGCTCACCAGCGCGGGCGCCCGGCTGCTGGAACACGCCGGTCCGCTGCTGCTCCGTCTGGACGCGGCGCGGGCCGACGTCGAGCGGCTGTCGGGGTCCGGCGCCGCCCGGCTGGTCGTGGGGGCCTCGCCGCTGGCGATGACCCCGAGAATCGCCACGGCCCTGGACCGGGTGCGGCAGGCGCATCCGGCCACCAAACCCTCCCTGCGGATCCTCGGCCGCCGGGAGATCCCGGCCGCGGTGGCGTCCGGGACCCTGGACCTGGGGCTGATCGACGGTCCGGCCACCCCCACGGACGCCCTGCCGCTGCCCGAGGTGGGCCCGCTCACCGCGGTCACGGTCGCGGAGGCCCAACTGGTGATCGCCCTGCCCACCGGCCACCCGCTGGCCCGCCGCCTGGGCCTGCGGCTGGCCGACCTCGCCGACACCCACTGGCTGGACGCCCCGGACGCCGCCATACCGCTGGAGCAGCTGCGCGCGGTCAGCCGGACCGACGGCTTCCGCGCCTCGCTGACGTACGAGGGC
>NZ_JAAAYH010000660.1:0-3356 GCF_018035285.1 Streptomyces sp. MK37H
AAGGCATGACACTCGACGGCAAGGCGGCCCTGGTCACCGGCGGCAGCCGGGGCATCGGTGAGGCCGTGGCGATCCGGCTCGCCGAGGAGGGCGCCGATGTCGCCCTGACGTACCACAGCCAGGCCGAGCGCGCGGCGGATGTCGTCGACCGGATCAAGGCGCTCGGCCGCCGCGCCTGGGCCGTGCAGGCCGACGGCGTCGACGCGGAGGCGGTGCGGGCCGCCGTGGAGGGGGCGGCCGCCGAGTTCGGCCGCCTGGACATCCTGGTCAACAACGCGGGCGTCGGCGCCCTCGGCCCCATCGCCGAGCTGTCGCTGGACGATGTGGACCGGGTCCTCGCCGTGAACGTCCGGGCGCCGTTCCTCCTGGCGCAGGCGGCCACCGCGCATATGGCCGACGGCGGGCGGATCATCAATATCGGCAGCTGTATGGCCGAGAGGGTCGCCTTCCCCGGCGGCAGCCTCTACGCGACCAGCAAGACCGCGCTCACCGGCCTCACCAAGGCCCTGGCCCGTGAGCTCGGCCCGCGCGGGATCACGGCCAACCTGATCCACCCCGGACCCGTGGACACCGATATGAACCCGGCCGACGGCGAGAACGCCGCCTTCCAGAGCGGCCTCACCGCGCTCGGGCGCTACGGCCGCACCACGGAGATCGCGGCGACCGTGGCCCATCTCGCGGGAGACAGCGGCCGCTACATCACCGGGGCGTCGATCGCCGTGGATGGCGGCTTCGCCGCCTGACCGGTCGCTCCCTCCATCCCCAGACCCCAGACCCCAGCAGACAGGCAGATAGACAGATAGACAGACAGAAGCGAGCCCCGACGCCGGGGGGAGGCGCCGGGGCTCGGTCTAGGGGTTGGAGGGGATCTGGTGGCTGGGGTCTGCTGGCCTGAGAACTCAAGCCGCTGCGTCGAAACCGGTCTGGCGGGCCATCTTCTTCAGCTCAAGCAATGCGTGCTTCTCGATCTGGCGGATCCGCTCACGCGTGAGGCCATGCTGCTTGCCGACCTCGGTCAGGGTTCGCTCGCGGCCGTCGTCGATCCCGTACCGCGCCTTGATGATGGAGGCGGTGCGGTCGTCGAGGCGGCCGATCAGGTCCTCCAGCTCCTCACTGCGCAGCAGCGTCATCACCGACTGCTCGGGCGAGACGGCCGAGGTGTCCTCCAGCAGATCGCCGAACTGGGTCTCCCCTTCGTCGTCGACCGACATGTTCAGACTGACCGGGTCGCGGGCCCAGTCGAGCACATCCGAGACCCGCTCCATCGTGGAGCCGAGCTCCTCGGCGATCTCGGCGTGCTCCGGCTCGCGGCCGTGCTCACGGTTGAACTCCCGCTGCACTCGGCGGATCCGGCCGAGCTCCTCGACCAGGTGGACGGGCAGCCGGATCGTACGGGACTGATCCGCGATCGAGCGCGTGATGGCCTGACGGATCCACCACGTGGCATAGGTCGAGAACTTGAAGCCCTTCGTGTAGTCGAACTTCTCCACCGCGCGCACCAGGCCCGCGTTGCCCTCCTGGATCAGATCCAGCAGGGGCAGCCCACTGCGCGGATAGCGGCGCGCCACAGCCACGACGAGGCGCAGATTGGAGCGGATGAAGATGTCCTTGGCGCGGGCACCTTCGGCGGCTATCGCCTCCAGCTCCTCGCGGCTCGCACCTGCGGCAGGGGTGTCCTCAACCTCCCCGTCCAGGATCTGCTGGGCGTACACCCCCGCTTCGATGGACTGAGAAAGCTCGACCTCCTTCGCCGCGTCCAGCAACGGGGTGCGAGCGATCTCGTCGAGATACATGCCGACCAGGTCGCGATCGGCGATCTCCCCGCCTGAGGCGCGAACACTGTTGGCCCCATCAGCGCCACCACCGGCGGCGGACTGATTACGGGCGACGGCACGGGTTGCCATGCGTGCTCCCTTACAGATGGATCGGGCGCGGACTATGGACGGACTCTCCGGTGTCGGGTGCCCCGTCCGAAGGAAACAACGACTGGAATCAGGACAGAATTCCCATCAGGCCCCCACCTTTTTACGATCATGCAGTATCCTGTCCAGCCACACGCGGGTCAGCGCACTGCCGAGACAACGGAAAGCGCAGGTCAGACCCCCTGTGCGGCTGCCTCCCACGGCTCTTCTGCCCTTCTCCCATCTGTCAAGACGAATCTCGCGGGCTGCCGGTTGCCCGTACGGCCCAGCGCGCCCGGTTGCCCGGCCCTCCGCATGGGTGTGCGCTGGAAAGTGACAGGCCAGGGCGGGGTCGCGGCGACGAGGAGGTTCCGCCATGAATGCCCCCACAGCCCCCACTGCCCCCGTGGGCCACCACCGCCATCCGCGGCTCCCGCTCCGACTGCACCCCTCCGCCTCCTGGGGCGTCCCAGCCGTTCTCGCGGTGCTCTACGGCGGCTGGATGATGTTCGTGACCCACAACCAGGGCTCCAGCATCCCCACGGCCGCCATCTTCGGCGTGGTATCGGCGGCGGTGGTCGGGGCGCTCTGCTACGCCCTCGGCAGGATGACGCCGGGCCTGATGCCCGAGATCCGGGCCGTGCTCTACGGGTCGGTCCTCGGCTGCGCGCTCGGCTTTCTGCACTCCGTGAGCGGAGGCTCGGTGTACCGGTCCTCGGGGATCGGGCTGGGGGCGGGGCTCGTGATGGTGGGCGTGTCGTTCTACGTCTTCCACATACGGGCGGAACACCCTCGGGGGTAACCCCCAGTCTTCGAGGACCGGCCCCCGGGCCCGGCCCGGCTTAGGTCGTTGGTCCCCGCACGCCTCCGTCCCCGGCCCGTTCCGGGGCCGACCCGCCCTCCCTAGCGTGAGGCCATGACCGACGACACGAGTGGAACTCTCGACGAAGCCCTCGAGCGACTGCACGCCTCCGGCCCCGAGCGTCACGGATGGCTGAGCAATCACGCGCCGATGGCCGCGGAGGCACTGGTGCGCCACGGCCAGGGGCGCACTGTGCACCGCTGGCTGGACCGCTATCGCGACAAGCTGGAGGAGATGCCGCGCTCGTACGCCGCGATCACCGAGGAGAACTGGCGCGAGGCGCTCGGCGATCCACGCCGTCTCGCCGACTGGCCCGCCTACTTCGACCGGGAGCTCGCCGACCGCCCCTGGCAGGACGTGCTCGCCGTGTGGTGGCCGCGGCTGCTGCCGGGCATCGCCGGCGGCGCGACGCATCCGGTGATCCGGGTCGGCCACGCCGTACGGACCCTGCTGGACGAGCCGGGTACGACGACCGCTCCCCGCATCGCCGAGCTGGCCCACGCCCTCGGTTACTGGGCCGCCCGCCACGCCCCGCTGCCGCCGCTCCGCCGGCTACCGGGCCCCGCCTCCGGGTTGGCGGCCGACGCGCTGGC
>NZ_JAAAYH010000661.1:0-3354 GCF_018035285.1 Streptomyces sp. MK37H
GAAGGCGTGCAGAGCGCCGTTGACGGGCCGGATGTCGGTCACGTTCAGACCGGCCTCGGTCATCCGCGCCACCATGCTCTCCTCGGTGTGCTTCCGGCCGCCCACATTGAGCAGCAGGAACAGGTCCATCGCCGTGGTGAAGGAGCTGAGGCTGTTGTCGACGAGGTTCTCGATGACGACCACCCTGGCGCCGGGGCGCGCCGCCGCGACCACGTTGGCGAGCGTCCGGCGGGTGCTCTCGTCGTTCCATTCGAGGATGTTCTTGATGATGTAGAGGTCGGCCTCGACGGGAACCTCGCGGCGGCAGTCGCCGGGCACGAGCGTGGCCCGCGAGGCCAGCGCCCCGCCGTCCCGCAGCCGCGGATCGGCGTGCGCCACCACCTGCGGCAGGTCCAGCAGCGCGCCGTGCAGCGCCGGGTGCTTCTCCAGCAGGCTGGCCAGCACATGCCCCTGGCCGCCGCCGATGTCCACCACCTCCTTGACCCCGTCGAGGTCGAGGAAGGCGGCGACGTCGGTGGCGGACTGCCGGCTGGAGGTGGTCATCGCGGCGTCGAACACCCGGGCCGACTCGGGCGCGTCCTCATGGAGATAGGCGAAGAAGTCCTTGCCGTAGATCTCGTTGACGACACAGCCGCCGGTGCGCACCGCCCGGTCCAGCCGCGGCCACGCCTCCCACGTCCATGGCTCGGTGCACCACAGGGCGATGTTGCGCAGGCTGCCCGGGGTGTCCTCGCGCAGCAGCCGGGACATCTCGGTGTGCCGGAAGCGGCCGTCCTCGGTCTCGGCGAAGATCTGACAGCAGGCCAGGGAGCGCAGCAGCCGGCGCAGCGGATCGGGCTCGACGTCCACGGCGGAGGCCAGCTCCCCGATGGAGGCGGGCCGGTCGCCCAGCGCGTCGGCGATCCGCAGCCGGACCGCGGCGCGCACCGAGGCCGCCCGTGCGGCGCCGAAGACGATCTCGCGCAGCCGCATGGGCGGTGGGAGCGCGGCCGGCGGGGGCTGTGCCGCGTCGGCTCTGGTGGTGTCCACAGTGGTCATGTCTCCGCCTCTCAGCACCGGCCCGTGGGCGCGGACAGCTCACAGACGTTGTCGGTGAAGGTGTTGTCGGGGCCCTTGTCCCGGTCGGCGAGGTCGGCGGGCTTGTTGCCGCTCATCACGTTCCGGCTGATGGCGTTCTTGGCGTTGGGGGCGCCGACGACGCTGGTGTAGAGCACGATCCCGCCGGACATGGGCGAGGTGCCCACGTTGTCGTTCACCTGGTTGCCCGTCACCCGGGTGCCCTCGGTGCCGGTGAGCACGATGCCGGCGCCCTGGATGAAGGGGAGCCGGTCGGTGGCCTCGCAGTAGGCGTTGTTCTCGTAGACGGAGTTGTGGCGGACGTTCAGGTCCCCGGCGCGCGGGGTCGACTCGTCGCCGACGATGAACACTCCGGCGCAGTTGGCGGTGATGGTGTTCCCCTCGACCGAGAGGTCGCGCAGCCGGCGGACCACGACACCGGTCCGGTTGCCGCTGAGCTGGTTCCCGGCCACCAGTGTGCCCAGGGCGTCGGTGGCGCCGCCCTCGGCGTCGATGGTGTTGGCCAGGAAGATGCCGGACTGCTTGTTGTTCCGGGAGACGTTGTCGACGAAGGTGCCACGGGTGGACATCTCCTGGCCCATGCCCTGCTGGCCGTTGTCCTCGGTGGTGGTGTTCCGCACGGTCATCCGGTCGGTGCCGGAGCCCCAGATGCCGTTCTTGGCGAAGCCGGTGACCTTCAGTGAGTCGATCCGGACATCCGAGACGGGGTCTTCGGCCGTCCCGGTGACGCAGATGCCGTGGCCGGCCTCGCCGCAGGCGTTGGCCGACGGCTTCTCGGCCGGGGAGAGCACGGTGGAGTCGCCCGCGCCGACCAGGGTCAGCCGGTCGGTGGTGATCTGGATGTTCTCCCGGTAGGTGCCGGGCCGGATCTCGATGGTGTCGCCGGGCTCTGCGGCGTCCACGGCGGCCTGGATGGACTGGCCGGGCTGGACCACATGTCGGGTCGCCGCCTGGTCGACGGGGGCGGCGTGGGCTCCGGGGAGCTGGGCGAGTTCGATGACGAGGACGGCCGTGAGGCCGGCGAGGTGGCGAAGTTTAGGTGTGCGCATGAAAAGGAAGTTAGGCGCGCTCCGCACCACTCGCCACTTATGTTCTACTCGTCACTTATGCCCTGCGTTACCCCACTTGGCCGTCTTGTGGCCCGGCCGGAGGTCAGCCCACGGACCCGTCAGCTGAAGCGCGAGCCGGGAAAGGAGCCACCGGACCGCTCAGGCCGCACGGATCAGCTGACCAAGACGGGCGCGGCGGCCCCGCCCTACCCACGCGCCGCCGCTCTCGACAGTGGAGGACGCCCGGCCCACGCCGGACGAGCCGACCGGACCCCGTGCGCTCCCCCGCGACGGCGGCGCGGCTCATTCGAGCACGCGGGACGCCCCGACCGGCAGATCCCACAGCTCCTCGCGCGGCCGCCCGGTGGCCTCCCAGGCCGCGCGGATCCGGTGCAGCGGCTCCAGGGGCGGCTCGGCCGAGAGCAGGAAGGTGGACCAGTGCATGGGCGCCAGCGCCCGCGCCCCCAGGTCCAGATGCGCCTGTACGGCCTCCTCCGGATCGGTGTGCACCCCGCCCAGCATCCAGCGCGGCTCGTACGCGCCGATGGGCAGCAGCGCGACATCGATGCCCGGGTAGCGGCGGCCGATCTGCCGGAACCAGTGGCCGTAGCCGGTGTCCCCCGCGAAGTACACCCGCTGTCCGTCGGGCGCGGTGATAACCCATCCGCCCCACAGCGAGCGGCAGGTGTCGGTGAGGGTGCGCTTGCTCCAGTGGTGGGCCGGGACGAAGTCGAAGCGGACCGGGCCGTCCTCGCCGGGCAGTTCGGCCGCCTCCCACCAGTCCAGCTCGGTCACCCGGGTGAATCCGCGCGCCCGGAACCAGCGGGCGAGCCCGGCGGGCACGAAGACCGGCGTCGCCTTCGGCAGCCGTTTGATCGTGGGCGCGTCCAGGTGGTCGTAGTGGTTGTGGCTGATGACGACCGCGTCGACGGGCGGCAGGTCCTCCCAGCGGACCCCCACCGGAGTGGCCCGGGCCGGGGTGCCCAGGATCTTACGGGCCCAGACCGGGTCGGTGAGCACGGTGAGCCCGCCGATCCGCACCACCCAACTGGCGTGCCCGGCCCAGGTGAGCGCGGTCCGGCCGGGGCCGGTGAGCGGCAGCGGCCCCGGTTCGAAGGGCAGCTCGGGGATCTCGCGGAGCGTCTCCACGGGCGGTCTGAGCCGTCCCTCCCGGGCCAGCCGGGCCAGCGCCCGCACCCCCGGCAGCGGGGAGGTGAGCCGGTCGGCG
>NZ_JAAAYH010000662.1:0-3347 GCF_018035285.1 Streptomyces sp. MK37H
CGCCGCAGTTGCTGCAGCAGTCACAACAGTCGCAGCAGTCATCGCACTTATGGCACAGGCCCTCGCGCGGCTGCCCGGTCCACGGGTCGTGGTACGGGTCGCGGCAGCACACCTGGCAGGTGCAGCAGAGCCCGGTCCACACCAGGCAGCCCGCGATCAGCCCCCGCCGACGGCCGTGCGGCGGCTCCGGGGGCGCGCCGCCGGGGCCTCCCGGGTTGATCCACGGGGACTGCGGCGGCCCGTAGGAGGACTCCGGGGCGCCCGGGGCGCCCGGGGTGCCCGCGCCCTGGCCGCCGGTGTGCGCACAGCCGGTGGTGCCGAAGGCGCGGTCCACCGCGCGCCCCAGCTCATGGACCAGCAGTACGTGGGCGAGCCGCCCGGAGCCCTTGCCCGCGAATTCGGTGTCCTTGAGCGCCAGCCGCACCCCGTGCACCGCGTCGTCGCACAGCCTGCGGACCTCGGCGAGGTCGGTCCCGGTGGCCGCGATGGGGTTCCAGGCGCCCGTCTCTGCGTCCTCGGCCAGGTCCTCCACCGCGTCCAGCAGATGGGCCAGCCGCCCGAAGAGCCGGCCCGCCTCCTCCAGCGGGGCCCGGTTGCCGGGCCGCCCGGCCAGCACGGCGGTGTGCCCGAAGGCCGCGGCGGTCGCGGTCTCGGTGGGCTCGGTGACGGTCAGCAAGGGGGTGCCGGGGCCCGCGAGGGACTCCAGCTCCTCCTGCCGGCCGACCGCGTCGAGCAGCAGCGCGGTATCGAAGCCGAGCGTGGCGCCGCTGCGCTCCCCCGCCCGGTCCCACCGCCCGGCCACCCGGCGGGCGGCCGCGGCGACCGGCCGCCGGGCCAACGCCCCGTCGCCGTCCGCCACATGGTCGCGTACCTTCGCCGAGGCCAGCACGAGCGAGACGGTGGCCGCGAGACGCGCCCCCTCGCCCTGGGCGACCGACGCCGTCCGCATCCCGCGCAGCGGACACGGCCCGGCGGTCCGCCGCCAGCCCTCCGACCGCCCGGCCTGGGCCTCCACCAGCACCGATATCACCAGGCCGTCGTAATTGGTGGCGATGCGGGCGAACTGCCCGTGGTCCCCCCTCAACGCGAGGCACAGCCCGCACAAATGCGCCATCCACTCAGTGCGCAGGTTTTCCGACAGCCGATGCCGACAAGGCCGGATAATGCCAAACACCACGATCCCCGTTCACCCGTACGTCCCCGACGTCACCCGTCCGGCAGCGGCGGAGTCTACCCATCGCTCTGTCAGCCCTCGTAACCAGGTGGAACTCTGATATGGCGCCAGCCGTTGTGCACCAGTAACGTCACGAATCCCCTGTGCGGCCGCAATCCACGTGGCAGACCATCCGCATCATGGACGACCATAGAGGGGCGGACAGTACACACCATCAGGGAGAGGAGGCGTCCATGGGATCGGTACGCAAGGCAAGTGCCTGGCTTGGCCTCGTCGACGACAGCGATGACGAGCGCTACTACGACGACGACTACGCCGAGGGGTCCGAGCCCGGCGACTCCTGGATGACCGACCCGCGAGCGCGGGTGGCCGACGAGACCGCGCGGGACCAGGGCACCCGGATCGCCACGGTCACCCCGGACGGATTCCGGGACGCCCGCGGCATCGGCGAGCTGTTCCGGGAGGGCGTACCGGTCATCGTGAACCTCACGACGATGGAGTCCGCCGACGCCAAGCGCGTGGTTGATTTCATGGCCGGGCTGATCTTCGGGCTACGGGGCTCGATCGACCGGGTGGCCAACCGCGTCTTCCTCCTCACCCCGGCCGACTTCCAGATCGTCAGCGGACAGTCCGGCCACGCCACGGGCTTTTTCAACCAGAGCTAGGCCCTGGCCGGTGGATCTTCGCGCCTGTGACCTCAGCGGCTGACGCCGCGGGGCCCGCGGCGTCTGGTGCCGGGGGCACCTCCCAGCGGTAGCCGGGGGCGCCGTGCCAGGCGTCGCGGGCCCGCGAAGATCCACCGGGCAGGGCCTACCCGGGGGCCGCTCACCGGAAGGCGTCGATTCCGGTGAGCGCCTTGCCCAGCACCAGTTGGTGCATTTCGACGGTGCCCTCATAGGTGAGCACGGACTCCAGATTCGTGGCGTGCCGCATCACCGGATACTCCAGCGAGATCCCGTTGGCGCCCAGAATCGTCCGGGCCGTACGGCAGATCTCGATCGCCTCCCGCACATTGTTCAGCTTGCCGAAGCTGACCTGCTCGGGGCGGAGCCGCCCCGCCTCCAAGCGCCGCCCCAGATGGTGGGCGAGCAGCACCCCCTTGTGGAGCTCCAGCGCCATATCGGCCAGCTTGGCCTGGGTGAGCTGGAAGCCGCCGATCGGCCGGCCGAACTGCTCCCGCTCCCGCGCGTAGTCCAGCGCCGACTCGAACGCGGAGCGGGCCGCGCCCATCGATCCCCAGATGATGCCGTAGCGGGCGTGGCTCAGACAGCTCAGCGGCCCGCGCAGGCCGGTGACCTCGGGCAGCACCGCGTCGGCCGGCAGCCGCACCTCGTCCAGGACCAGCTCGCTGGTGACCGAGGCGCGCAGCGACCACTTGTGCTTGATGTCGGGGGCCGAGAAGCCGGGCGTGTCGGTGGGGACGACGAAGCCGCGGATGCCCTCGTCGGTGCGGGCCCACACCACGGCGACCCCGGCCACCGAGCCATTGGTGATCCACATCTTGCGGCCGGTGAGCACCCAGTCCGAGCCGTCCCGCTTGGCGTAGGTGCGCATTCCGGCCGGGTCGGAGCCGTGGTCGGGCTCGGTCAGCCCGAAGCAGCCGATGACCTCGCCGGCGGCCATCCGGGGCAGCCACCGCTCCTTCTGCTCCTCGGAGCCGAAGCGGTGGATGGCGTACATGGACAGGGAGCCCTGCACCGACATCAGGGAGCGGATCCCGGAGTCGGCGGCCTCCAGCTCCAGACAGGCCAGGCCGTACTGGATCGGGCCGGCGCCCGCGCAGCCGTAGCCGGTGAGGGACATCCCGAGCGCGCCGAGGGAGCCGAGCTCCCGGGCCAGCTCGCGGATGCCGGGCACCTCGCCGCGCTCATACCAGTCGGCGATGTGCGGCAGCACACGGTCGGCGGCCCACTGCCGCATGGTGTCGCGGACCGCGAGGTCCTCGGGGTCGAGGAGATCGTCGAGCCCCAGCGGGTCACGCGGATCGAACGACGGCAGGGTGCCAGCGGACATGGGCGGCGGCCTCCGGTGGATGCGGTTCCGGGTACGCCGGGCGGGTACCGGCCGCCGGGGCGCGTCCTCCCGCCCGGCGGCCGGGGTGATCAGCCCGGCCGATCCGACGCTACGGCCGGGTAACCCCTGGCGTCCAGACCTGCTCACGCCGGGTCATCAG
>NZ_JAAAYH010000663.1:0-3322 GCF_018035285.1 Streptomyces sp. MK37H
GCTCACGCGGGGGCTCGTACGACGCCGGCCAGAAGTCCGTGATGGTCTGGATCCGGCCGTCCGCGGAGGCGGTGAAGAAGCTGATCGCCTGCGTCTCCTCCTCGTCCACGCTGAAACTCACCCAGGAGACCGCCTGATCGCCGTCGGTGATGACGCGCTCGACCTCCAGGCTCCACTCGCCCACATGCTCCGCGTTGAAGCGCACCACGCCGTCCCGGCCGAGCACCCGCTCGCGGGTCTGCGGCAGCTCGTAGCGGACGTCGTCGGCGAGGGTGGCGCCGAACGCCCGCCAGTCCCTGGCCTGGGCCGTTGCCCAGTACGTCTCCACCGTCGCGCCTATGTCGGCCATCAGCTCCCCCTCGGTGTGCGGCCTGGCGTCCATCCCGCCGGGAACGTTATCCACAGGCGCGGGGCGACGCCAGCGCGCATGTCGGGGTGCGGCGCAGAATGGTGGGCATGACTGAGAGCACGGAGTCCATGCCGGACTGGGAAAAGCGCTTCCGGGCGCCGCGAGTGGGGCTGCCCGACTGGGCGGAAGACGCCCCGGACCACTCGCTGTTCGTCTCGAACGCCACGGGTACGTACGAGCTGTACGCATGGGACCGGGCCACCGGTGCCCAGGGGCAGGTCACGGACCGGCCGAACGGGACGACCGACGGGGTGCTGTCGCCGGACGGCCGGTGGATCTGGTGGTTCTCGGACACCGACGGCGATGAGTTCGGGGTGTGGCTGCGCCAGCCGTTCAGCCGCGACGAGGGTGACGAAGGTGACGGGCGCCCGGCCAACGAGCCCGCGACCCCGGGTCTGGCCCCCTCCTACCCCGCGGGGCTCGCGCTGGGCCGCGACGGCACGGCGGTCGTCGGGCGGTCCACCGACGAGGACGGCTCGACCATCCATGTGATGCGGCCGGGCGGTGAGTCCGAGGAGATCTACCGGCACCGCGAGTCCGCCGGAGTGGGCGATCTCTCCCATGACGGGACGCTGATCGCGATCGAGCACACCGAGCACGGCGACGCGATGCACTCGGCGATCCGGGTCCTGCGGCCGGACGGGACGGCCGTCGCGGAGCTGGACGACACCAAGGGCGGCACCGAGGAGCTGGGCCTGTCCGTGATGGGCTTCGCGCCCGTGGAGGGCGACACCCGGCTGCTGGTCGGGCATCAGCGGCGCGGCCGGTGGGAGCCCATGGTGTGGGATCCGACGACCGGTGTGGAGACGGCGCTGGCGATCGACCTGCCCGGTGACGTCGGGGCGGACTGGTTCCCGGACGGATCGGCGCTGCTGGTCGAGCACAGCCATCAGGCCCGCAGCGAGCTGTGGCGGTACGACCTCGCCGCCGGCGAGCTGACCCGCCTGGAGACCCCGCCGGGCACGATCTCGGGCGCCACGGCGCGGCCGGACGGCACGGTGGAGTTCCTGTGGTCGTCGGCCGAGAAGCCGCCCCAGGTGCGGTCGACGAGCGGGCGGACGGTGCTGGACCCGCCCGGTTTCACCGCGCCGGAGTCGGTGCCGGTCACCGACGTCTGGGTGGACGGCCCCGGCGGGCGGGTGCACGCGCTGGTGCAGAAGCCCGCGGGCGAGGGCCCCTTCCCGACGGTCTTCGACATCCACGGCGGGCCGACCTGGCACGACAGCGACGCCTTCGCGGCGGGCCCCGCGGCCTGGGTGGACCACGGCTTCGCCGTGGTGCGGGTCAACTACCGCGGCTCCACCGGCTATGGGCGGGCGTGGACGGACGCGCTCAAGCACCGGGTCGGGCTGATCGAGCTGGAGGACATCGCGGCCGTGCGGGAGTGGGCGGTGGCCTCCGGGCTCGCCGACCCCGAGCGGCTGGTGCTGGCCGGCGGTTCCTGGGGCGGCTATCTGACGCTGCTGGGGCTCGGGACCCAGCCGGCTTCCTGGGCGCTGGGGCTGGCCGCGGTCCCGGTCGCGGACTATGTGACGGCCTACCACGACGAGATGGAGGCCCTGAAGGCGATGGACCGCACCCTGCTGGGCGGCACCCCGGAGGAGGTGCCGGAGCGGTTCGAGGCGTCGTCCCCGCTGACCTATGTGGATCAGGTGCGGGCGCCGGTCTACATCTCGGCGGGGGTGAACGACCCGCGCTGCCCCATACGGCAGATCGACAACTATGTGGAGCGGCTCGAGCGGCGCGGCGCCCCGCATGAGGTCTACCGCTATGACGCGGGGCACGGCTCGCTGGTCGTCGAGGAGCGGATCAAGCAGTTGCGCTTGGAGATCGAGTTCGCTCGGCGTCATCTGGGGCCGGGTCCGCACCCGGCGCCGCCGGAGCCGTCGGTTCGGGCGGCGTGATGCCGAGGGCCAGATCGCGGGCCGTCTCGGCCTCGCGGCGGAACAGCCGGAACCACATGAAGACCACGAAGCCCGCGAAGACGAACCACTCACCGGTGTAGCCCAGGTTCTGGAACGCCTTGATGTCGAGCCCGGTGCCCTCCGCCACCGTGGGGGGCACCGGCTTCAGGGCCCCGGGAGCCTCGGCGGAGGTGACCCAGGCGTCGTACACCTGGTACGGCACCAGGTTGACCAGGGAGGCGGCGCTGATCATGCCCAGCTGACCGCGGGGGAGGCCGCCGCTCGCGCTCACCCCGTCGCCGCCCTGGTGCTCGGACGCCTGCAGCGCACCGGTGACGGTCACCTCCCCGGAGGGGGGTGCGGGCACCTTGGCGGTGGCCGCCGGATCGTCGGCGTCGCCGGGGAGCCAGCCGCGGACGACGGGCAGCGCCTTGGCGCCGTCCTTGCCCTCACCCCTGTCCCCGTCCTTGACCCCGTCCTTGTCACCATCCACGCGCAGCAGAGTCAGCACATAGAAGCCGTCGCGGTCGTCCAGCCGCCGGTCGGGCACGAGGAGTTGATGTGCGGTGTCGTATCGGCCGGTGGCGGTGGCCCGCTCCCCGGAGGTCTTCGCGGTGACCGGCAGCAGATCGCCCAGCGGCCGGGCCGCGGCCCTCCGCTCGGCGGACGCCTCGTCCTGCTGCTGGTTGTGCGTATTGACACGCGTCTCGAAGCGGCTGAGCTGCCAGCTGCCCATGAAGAGGCAGACCGGGATCGCCAACAGGGTGAACACGTTGATCACCCACCAGCGGGGGGTGAGCAGAAACCGATACACACCCCCACGGTACGGGCTTCGCGTCGCGGCCCCGGCGGCGGGGCCGCCCCTCAGAGCCCCGTGCCGCGGCCCCAGAACCCCGCCGGAGCGCGCCCGGACCACCGGGGGACCTCCCGGGCTCGAGGACCCGGGAGGCCGCTGCTCCGCGGCTCCGGAAAGACGTCGGCGGGCCTTGGAGGGAGGGCGGCGGGCCCT
>NZ_JAAAYH010000664.1:0-3315 GCF_018035285.1 Streptomyces sp. MK37H
GCGACCTCCAGCGCGCCCTCCTCGACCCACTGGTACAACTCGTCGAGCCGCTCCGCGGGCTCCCCCCAGTCGCCGTGCGGGAAGGGCCGGCCGAGCAGGTCGCCCTGCTTCCTCGCACCCTCCTGTCGAGGGAGCCCCTCGGGCTGCATCTCCGGCTGACTCACCGTGCGACTCCCTCTGCGGCGGCGTCTTTCCTGCGCGCGGCTGACGCGCGACCACCATTCCTACCGCCGAACGGCTGGCCACGAGGACCCGATCACCGGATTTCAGCCCGTAAGGGCTGCCCCATCGGGTATAGGACCGCCCACTCCTCACCCAAAAGAGTGCCCCCGCTTACGGCGCAGGGGCTCGCACGGGGACCCAGGCCGAACCGCGCCGAGCCGCCCTCGAACCGTATTCGAGCCGTATTCGAACCGCATTCGAGCCGCACTCGGACCGCGCCGCGGCCCCCGCCGCACAGCGCCCGCCGCCCCAGGCAATAGGCTGCCTATCGTGAAGGTCCTCGTCATCGGCGGCGGCGCCCGCGAACATGCCCTGTGCCGCGCTCTCTCCCTCGACCCCGACGTCACCGCACTGCACTGCGCCCCCGGCAACGCCGGCATCGCCGAGGTGGCCGAGCTGCACGCGGTCGACGCGCTCGACGGTGCCGCCGTCGCCGACCTCGCCGCCTCCCTGGGGGCGGGCCTGGTGGTCGTGGGGCCGGAGGCCCCCCTCGTGGCGGGGGTGGCCGACGCCGTGCGCGAGCGCGGGATCCCGGCCTTCGGGCCGTCCGCCGAGGCCGCGCAGCTGGAGGGCTCCAAGGCGTTCGCCAAGGACGTGATGGCGGCGGCGGGCGTGCCCACCGCCCGCGCCTATGTGTGCACCAGCCCCGCCGAGGTCGACGAGGCGCTGGACGCCTTCGGCCCGCCGTACGTCGTCAAGGACGACGGCCTCGCCGCGGGCAAGGGCGTCGTGGTGACCGAGGATGTCGAGGCCGCCCGCGCACACGCGCTGGCCTGCGGCCGGGTGGTGATCGAGGAGTTCCTGGACGGCCCGGAGGTCTCCCTCTTCGCGATCACCGACGGCGAGACCGTGGTCCCGCTCCAGCCCGCCCAGGACTTCAAGCGCGCCCACGACGGCGACGAGGGCCCGAACACCGGCGGCATGGGTGCGTACTCCCCGCTGCCCTGGGCGGACCCCGCCCTGGTGGACGAGGTCGTGGCCACGATCTGCCAGCCCACCGTCGACGAGCTGCACCGCCGCGGCACGCCCTTCTCCGGGCTGCTGTACGCGGGCCTGGCGATCACCTCGCGGGGCGTGCGCGTGATCGAGTTCAACGCGCGCTTCGGCGACCCGGAGACCCAGGTGGTGCTGGCCCGGCTGAAGACCCCGCTGGCCGCGGTGCTGCTCGCCGCCGCCACCGGCCGTCTGGCGGCCGAGCCGCCGCTGCGCTGGAGCGACGGCGCCGCCGTGACCGTGGTCCTCGCCTCGCACAACTACCCGGGCACCCCCCGTACCGGCGACCCGATCACCGGGCTGGACGAGGTGGCGGAGAAGGACGGCCCCAAGGCGTACGTCCTGCACGCGGGCACCAAGCGGGACGGCGCGTCCGGTGAGGTGGTGAGCGCGGGCGGCCGGGTGCTCTCCGTCACCGCGACCGGCTCCGACCTGGCGAAGGCCCGCGAACGGGCGTACCGCGCGGTGGGCCGGATCGGCCTGGAGGGCTCCCACCACCGCTCCGACATCGCGGCGAAGGCGGCGGCCGAAGCGGATTCGTAAGCGGCCTAGCGAAGAGACGCTGTAAGAAGTGTCTCAACCGGGGGCTCGAGCGGGCCGGTGAACGGTCCGGAAGGCCGCTTCCGCCTGTTCACACGGGGCCCGGCGTCGCCATCGCGAAGTTCCCGGTTTTACCCAAGGCCATTCCATTGGGTGAGCGGTTCCGCATCCTGCTGACGCGCGCCCGGCCCCCAACTAGTGTGCCGCTCAGGCGAGGTGCGGCAACTGGCCCACCGGCATTGCGGAGTCGGCGGCCGGTGCGACAGTGGGTGGGGAGAAAACAACGCCGCCGTCGTCCGCTGTTCAAACACCGGCCGGACAGTAGGGGGTGATGAGAACCGTGGCAGGTACCGAAGCAGGTGCCCTGGCGGCGCGTGCCCGCGCCCTCGCGGTACTGCGCATCCGGAGCACCGCGCTCGCGGTCGCACTCCTCCCGGCCGCCGCCGCCGTAGTGCTGCTGGCCGGAAGCGCCACCGGCAGTATCGGCGGCTCCCAGGACGAGGGCTGGACGGCCCTGCGCTGGGTGGTGACCGGGGGCGCCCTGGTGGTCCTGCTGCTGGCGGCGGCCGTGGCCGCCGTGGTCGTCCGGGCCAGGCCCGCGCTCACCCCGACGGTGCACATCGCCGAGGAGACCGCGCCCGACCTCTATCAGCTGGTCCGCGATCTGGCCGAGCGCCTGGAGGTCCCCGCGCCCTCGGCCATAGCGCTCACCCCGGACTGCGACAGCTGGCTGGAGGACCGTACGCATCCGGCGCACGCCAACCGGCGGGAGCGCCGGGACCGCGGTGCCCTCGCGGTCGAGGAGCCCCGCCCGGTACGCGGCACCAGAGGGCCCGGCCAGGACCGGGTCGTGGACCGCCCCGAGCGGCGCGCCCCGCGGGCGCCGGTGCTGGTGATCGGCTCGCCGTTCCTGTGGTGGATGCGGGTCGCCGAGCTGCGCGCGCTGCTCGCCCCGGTGGTCGCGGGCACCGGCCCGTCCGTCCACCCCGACATAGCCTCCGCCCGCCGGTTCGTGCGCGGGCTGGACGCCGCCGTGGCCGTCGCGGCCCATGGCGGCGAGCCGTCGTCCGGGCCCGCGCCCGCCCTGGTGGCGGCGGTGCGCCGGCCCGCCTTCGGCTTCGTCGGCTGGGTGGCCCGGCTGCTGCTGCGCGGCTGCCGGGACCACGCGGCCGAGATGGAGCGCGCGGTCGCCGCGGCCGCCTCCGAGCGGGCCCGGACGGTGGACTACGGGCTGCGGATCGTCGCCCAGGAGCAGGTGGGCCTCGCCTACGCGGGCTGGGACCGGCTGCTGACCCGGGTCGCGCTGCCCGCCTGGCGGATGGGCCGCTGGCCCTCCCGGCTGGACGCGGGCGTCGTCTCGGCGCTCACCGAGCTCTCCCGCCGCGACCGGCTCGCCGAGGGGTTCACCTCCCGGCTGAGCGAGCGCCCGGCCTGCGACCTGCTGGAGGAGCCCGGGGTGATGGACGAGGCCACCTCGCTGCTCGCCGCCCGGCTCTTCCACGGCGGCGCAGCAGACCATGGCGGTGACGTGGTCGGCGAGCAGCTCCCGGCCGGTGCGGG
>NZ_JAAAYH010000665.1:0-3308 GCF_018035285.1 Streptomyces sp. MK37H
GACGAGCTCCATACGGCCCTCGCTGGGGTATCCGGCGACCACGGCGGTGACGAAGTCGTCCGGCGCCAGGTTGCGGGAAAGGCTGCGCTCGATCCTGGCGACGACGTCGAGCAGGTTCGGCTCGTCGTAGGCGGCCTCGCGGAAGACGCCGAGCACCAGCGCGGCGGTGCTCACCGCGGGCAGCCCCTTGCCGCGTACGTCGCCGACGATCAGCCGGACCCCGTGCGGGGTGGGCAGCAGGGCATAGAGATCGCCCCCCACCCGTGCCTCCGCGGCGGCGGCGCTGTAGCGGACCGCCACCTGGAATTGGCCGACCCGGGCGGGCACCGGTGTGAGCAGGGCGTTCTGGGCGGCCTCGGCGACCGAGCGGACGGCGGCGAGGACCTGCTCACGGCGTCTGCGCAGGGCGCTGGCCCCACAGCTCGCCAGGGCCACGGCGGCGGGCGTGGCTAGCAGGATCGCCTGGGTGCGCACCGATTCGTCGCCCTGGGTGCCCAGCAGCGCGCCCACCACCACGGCGAGCACCCCGATCCGGATCACTCCGTGCGGTCCGCAGTGGGCGGCGGCGAGCGCGGGGCCGACGGCGAGCAGTGGGAGCCAGGCCAGCCCCTCCGAGGTCACGAGGGCGAGCAGGGCCACCCCACAGATGATGATGACGGGGACCGCTTGGGCTATGAGCCCAGTGCCGTCCGGTCGGTCCGGGTCGTACGGGCGGAGTCGGGCCGGGAACATGAACTGCTTCGCTGCTCTCTCTCCACGGGGGCAAGTGATACCGAGGGTGTCCGTTTCATCCAGAGAAACAGCGATTCGATAGGTTCGGCAAGGCCCGCGTTTTCAGATAGTGAGCGAGAGGTTCCTGCTCACCCGGCTCGCCGTCGGCACCAGGCGGGTCCGGAACAGCTCACGGTGCGGATCCACCTCCATCAGCCGGGCGAGCCGGTCCGCCCGCAGTGAGATCCCGAGCGAGCCGAGCCGGTCCCCGTAGTAGATCGGCACCGCGAAGCAGACGGTGCCCAGGGCGTACTCCTCCAGGTCCGCGACCAGGGGACTCCCGGTCGGGGAGTCCAGGCGGCGCAGCAGATCGTCGGAGCGGGTGACGGTGCGCGGGGTGAGATCGACGAGCGGATGGCGGGAGAGATACTCGTGGCGAGCCTCGTCGTCCAGCTCGCGCAGCACGCATTTGCCCAGCGCGGTGGCGTGCCCGGCGTCCTCACACCCCACCCACAGGTCGACCCGGGGCGCCTGCGGGCCATCGACGATCTCCGCGATCCGGATCTCGCCCTCGTCGTAGAAGGTGAGATACGCGGCGGCCGAGAGCTCGTCGCGCAGCGCGGCCAGGGTGGGCCGGACCCGGGAAAGCATCGCCTGCTCACGGCTGCCGGACTCGAGGGCGCGCAGCTTGTCGCCGATCACGAAGCCGCCGTCGTCCAGCCGGGACACATAGCCCTCGTGGGCCATAGTCCGCAGCAGGTGGTACGTGGTCGCGAGCGGCAACCCGGTCTCCCGGGCGAGCCGCTTGGCCGTCGCACCGCCCTCATGCGCGCCCACTGCCTCCATCAACCGGAAAGCCCGCTGAACGGATGAGATCAGTGTAGGCGCCGTTTGAGCACCCATATATCCAGCTTGCTCCTTATATGGCCTGATGAGCAACATCTGATCTCGCTGGATCTGATCTCCACGGAGACGCCCGTGAGGGCGCCGACCGGTGCGGTCGGCGCCCTCACGGGCTTGCTGACTCGTCCTCGCGGACGTCCCTCGCGGGCTTATGGATCGGTTCGGATCGGTTCGGATCGGTTCGGTTCGGTGCGCAGCGGTCAGCCGGGGGAGATCCGGCCGCGCCAGGCGCCTTCCGCCTCACCGCGGTGCTCGATGAAGTCCTTGAACCTCCGCAGGTCCCCCTTCACCCGCCGGTCGAGCGTCCCGGTCATGTCCGCGGCCTTCTCCGCCATTCCGCTCGGCTCGAAGACCAGGGCCAGATTGACCCGGGTGTGGCGCTCGTCCACGGGCTCGAAGGTGACCAGGCCCTGCTGCTGGACATCACCGGAGGTGGTGCGCCAGGCGATGCGCTCGTCGGGAAGCTGATCCACGATCTCGGTGTCGAACTCCCGGTGCACACCGGCAATGGAGGTCGCCCAGTGGTTATGGCGATCGTCCACCTGGGTGACCTGGTCCACGCCTTCCATGAACCTCGGGAACTCGGTGAACTGGGTCCACTGGTTGTACGCGGTGTGGAGCGGAACCCCAACCTCGACGGACTCCCGCACGGTGCTCATCGGTGACTCCTTTCGACGTTGTCGCGTCGCGCACCACGGCGAGTTTCCGAGACCGCCGAGCCGAAACATGAGCAGTCGGGGGCAGAGTCTGATCAGCGCAGGGGGTGCAGCGGGGCCAGTTCGGCCGGGGAGGTGCCCGTCGCGATGGCGTCCGCCAGCAGCCGTCCGCTGAGCGGGCCGAGCGCCACGCCCCACATGCCGTGGCCGCCGTTGACGTAGACGCGCGGCGAGCCGGTCGGGCCGATCAGCGGCAGCCCGTCGGGGGTGCAGGGGCGGGCGCCGACCCAGGTGTCCGTACGGGCCTCCCAGTCGATGCCCCGCAGCAGCGGACGGGCCGCCGCGATGATCGCCTGTATGCGGCGCGGGTCCACCGGCCGGTCCGCGGGGGCCAGCTCCATCATTCCGGCGACTCGCACCCGGCCCTCGCCCAGCGGGGTGCAGACCACCTTCTGGGCGGCCAGATATGTGGGACGGGTGGGGGCGCCCTCGGCCGGGACGCTGAAGCTGTAGCCGCGTCCGGCCTGGACCGGCACCCGGACCCCGAACGGGCGGACCAGCCGGTCCAGCCAGGCGCCGGTGGCCACGACGGCGACGTCCGCGCGGAGTTCGCCCCCGGAGGTGGTGACGGCCACGCCCGCCGGCCCGAGGTCCCGGATACCGGACACCTCCGTCCGCTCCAGGATCTCGCCGCCGCGCTTGCGCACCGCGTCGGCGAGGGCGCGGACGAAGTTCCCGGGGTTGAGATAGCGCTGGCCGTGGAGTTCCACGGCCGCCCCGATGCCGTCGCCGAGCGCCGGTTCCAGCGCCCGGGCCCGGTCCCCGTCGATCCGCTCGTACGCGATCGTGAAACCGGCCGCGCGGGCGTGCTCCAGCTCCTCGACCATCGCGGCGCGCTCTGCCGCGGTGCGGAAGGCGATCAGACAGGGTTCGGCGGGCCGGGTCGGCTCTGCGACGCCGTCCGCCGCGAGGGCGTCGTACGCGTCCAGCGCATGGCGGTTCAGCGTGGCGAACGTGGCGGCCAGGACCCGCCAGCGG
>NZ_JAAAYH010000666.1:0-3307 GCF_018035285.1 Streptomyces sp. MK37H
CAGCCCGCCGCAGGCGCCATGAACCGCCCGCTAGCCGCGGCGGAGCCGGCCGGCGATGGCGTGGCCGATGAAGAGGTACACCACGGCCGGTAGGCCGTAGTTGAGGACGGTCCGGAGCCAGTCCGTGTCCATCGTGAAGAGGTCATGGGACCAGCTCGCGAGCCAGCTCGCCGCGTCGTGGACCACCGTGACGAGGTCGTTGGCGCGGTTGGCGTCGAGAAGGGCGAACAGGATCCAGAGGCCGAGGATGACGGCCATGACGTCCGCGACGACCGCCACGACGGTCGCCGCCTGGTTGCTTCCATGGCGATAACTTCGTGACATGCCTCACGTGTTGCCCCGCGAAGCGAAGCCAAACCAGCGCGGCCGCACACCCGTACGAGGCGGTCGATCGGCCCCCGTACGACGCGATTCAGCCCGCCAGCTCCGCCAGCACCCGCAGCGTCCGGAGGTCCGGCGCCAGCGCCAGCAGATCCGTGATCGGGCCCTTGCGCCACAACTCCAGCCGCTCCGCGATCCGCTCACGCGGTCCGACCAGCGAGATCTCATCGGCGAAGGCGTCCGGCACGGCCTCGATCGCCTCCGCGCGTCGCCCCGCCAGGAACAGCTCCTGCACCCGGCGCGCCTCGGCCTCGTAGCCGAAGCGGGCCATCAGATCGGCGTGGAAGTTCCGCGCCGCGTGGCCCATTCCGCCGATGTAGAAGCCGAGCATCGCCTTGACCGGCTTCAGCCCCTCCGCCACATCGGCGCACACCCGCACCTGTGTCATCGGCGCCACCATGAAGCCGTCCCGGGCGTCGGCCAGCGTCGCCTGGTAGAGCTCCGTCCGCGACGGCGACCAGTACAGCGGCAGCCAGCCGTCGGCGATGCGCACGGTCTGTGCGATGTTCTTGGGCCCCTCCGCCCCGAGCAGCACCGGGAGGCCGGCGCGCAGCGGATGGACAATGGGCTTGAGGGGTTTGCCGAGACCGGTGGCGTCCGGACCGGTGTAGGGGAGCGGGTGGTAACGCCCGTCGAGCCGCACCGGCGCCTCGCGGTTCAGCACCTGCCGGATGACCTCGACATACTCCCGGGTCGCCGTCAGCGGGCTCTTGGGGAACGGACGTCCGTACCAGCCCTCGACCACCTGCGGTCCGGACAGCCCCAGCCCCAGCATCATCCGGCCGCCGGAGAGATGGTCCAGGGTGAGCGCCTGCATCGCGGTGGCGGTGGGGGTGCGAGCGGCCATCTGCGCGACCGCCGTGCCGAGCGCGATGCGGGTGGTGTGCGCGGCGAGCCAGGTGAGCGGGGTGAAGGCGTCCGAGCCCCAGGACTCGGCGGTCCACACCGAGTGGTAGCCCAGCCGCTCCGCCTCCTGGGCGAGTTCCAGATGGCGGGGGTCGGGGCCGCGGCCCCAGTAGCCGAGCGCCAGACCGAGCCGCATGGAAGCCCCCTCGTTCCGCCGGACAGGGTGGAGAACGGCGGCTGACGATGCGTCAGCCGCACACCGGCCGGACTGTACGGGCCGGGGCCGTACATGGCAACGGCCCCTCGCCCGAGCGTTACGGGCGAGGGGCCGTGGGTGCGTCATACGGCGCACACATGCGGGTTATGCGATGCGCGCGGGTGTATCAGCCGCGCTGGATCCCCGTGGTGTCCTGCAGCACACCGCGGCGGCCGTCCTGCGTCTGGGCGACCAGCGCCTGACCGCGCTGCTCCACCGCGAGGTACCAGGTGCCGGGGGCCAGTTCGGCGATGGTGCTCGACGAACCGTCCTCCGCGTACAGCGGACGGGCCACCGGCACCGCGAACCAGAACGGGGCGAAGTCCCCGCCACCCGCGGCCGGTGGGGTGGGGGCCGGAGCCTGCTGGCCGCCGAAGGACTGGCCGGGCTGCGGCTGGCCGGGCTGGCCGGGCTGGGGGGTGCCGTACGGCGCGGGGGCGCCGGGCTGGGCACCGCCCGGACCCGGGTAGCCGTACCCCGGCTGCGGGCCCTGGGCGCCGTACGGGGACGGAGCCGGGGCAGAGGCGTTCATCAGCGGGGCCTTGAGAGCCGGGACGCGCTGGGTGAGCAGCGCGACGGCCGCCATCGCCAAGGTGGCGATCAGGCCGAGGATCTGCCCGACGCCCTTGTCGACTCCGTCCGGGCCACCGATGATCGTCCACAGCGAGCTCCAGGCCGCGAAGACCGCGAGCGCCGAGCCCCACTGCTCGAGCGAGAGCCCGAAGAGGTTGCGGCCCGCGGGCTGGAAACGCGCGGAGACGATGAGCGCCGCGGCGATCACGCCGGCCAGGAAGATGGATGGCAGTACGGGGAAGAAGTCGGACTTCCATCCGTTCTCACCGGCGTCCTTGCAGAAGCTGCTACCGCCGCAGTCGACGGTGTAGAAGTCGAGGAAGGAGGCGATGAACAGCAACACCGCTGCTCCGATCACCACGCCGTCGCCTCGAGTGAGCGAGCGGATGTTCAACGTGAGGTCCTTTGTCGGTTTCGTCTGTACGAGCGCTGCCGCCAGGCGCGATAGCGCGAAGGCGTCGGGGGTGGGCCCCATCGTACGGGTGAATCCGCCCGCCGAGACCGGGGGTGTCCCATCGGTATCCCGCTCGTGACCTCCCGTTCGGTTGTGGCGGCGCTACTCGTTCAAGAAGTCCGTAATGCCCTGTGCGATACCGCGCGCCGCGCGCTCGCGCCACGCCGTGTCGGTCAGTTCGGCGGCGTCCTGGGAGTCGCGCATGTTGCCGCACTCGATGAACACCTTGGGAACGGTGGAGAGGTTGAGCCCGCCCAGGTCGCCCCGGACGTCCAACCCGCTGCCGTCGCCGATGTACTGCGCGGGCCCGCTGCCGGTGGCCTCGGCGAACTCGCCGCGCAGCCGCTCGCCGAGTCGGCGGGAGGGCGCGGTGATGGCGGAGGTGTCCGCGCCGCCGCCGCGTACGGACTTGGGCAGGATCACATGGAAGCCGCGCTCCCCGGCGGCCGCGCCGTCCGCGTGCACGGAGACCACGGCGTCGGCGTGGGCCTTGTTGCCGATCTCCGCGCGCTCGTCCACGCACGGCCCGTACGGCCGGTCGCCGTCCTGGGTGAACCGCACCGTGGCGCCGCGCGCTTCGAGCAGGGTGCGGGCGCGCCGCGCCACATCGAGGGTGAAGGACGCCTCGGGGTAGCCGGAGTTGGTGGCCGTGCCCGTGGTGTCGCACTCCTTCGTCTCGGTGCCGATGTCCACGAGCCGGGCGATCTGCGAGGGATGGTCGCGGTTGTGCGGATTGTGGCCGGGGTCGATCACCACGACCTTGCCCTTGAGGGGCTTACCGGGCGCTCCGGGCTTCC
>NZ_JAAAYH010000667.1:0-3303 GCF_018035285.1 Streptomyces sp. MK37H
CCGGGCCGTCCCGGTGGGAGCGGTCCCGGGAGGGGCTCGCCCAGGCCATCCGCGTGGCCCTGGAGGACGCGGAGTGCGCGCCGGAGGAGATCGATGTGGTCTTCGCCGACGCGCTCGGGGTGCCCGAGGCGGACCGCGCCGAGGCGCTGGCGATCGCCGACGCCCTCGGGCCGCACGGCACCCGGGTCCCGGTGACCGCGCCGAAGACCGGCTTCGGCCGGGTGCACTGCGCGGCCCCCACGCTGGACGTGGCGGCCGCGCTGCTCGCCATGGAGCACCGCGTGGTCCCCCCGACCCCGTACGTCACCGACGTCTGCCATGACCTCGACCTCGTCACCCGCAGCTCCCGCCCCGCCGAGCCGCGGACGGCGCTGGTGCTCAGCAGAGGACTCATGGGTTGCAACGCGGCGCTCGTGCTCCGCGGACCGGAAGGAGATTACTGATGTCCAGTCAACTGTCCTACGGGGAGCTGGCCGCGCTGATGAAGCGGTGCGCCGGGCTCACCGTCGACCCGGACATGATGCGGACCCGGCCGGACTCCACCTTCGAGGAGTACGGCCTGGACTCGCTCGGTCTGCTCGCCATCGTCGGCGAGTTGGAGAACCGGTACGGCACTCCGATCGAACCGGGGGCCGAGAGCTGCAAGACCCCCGGTGACTTCCTCGACGTCATCAACACCTCACTTACCCCAGGAGTATGAAAATGGCAGGCCACACCGACAACGAGGTCATGATCAAGGCGCCGTTCGACCTCGTCTGGAACATGACCAACGACCTGGAGAACTGGCCGCAGCTGTTCAGCGAGTACGCCTCGGTCGAGGTGCTCCAGCGGATCGGGGACACCACCACCTTCCGCCTGACCATGCACCCCGACGAGGACGGCAAGGTCTGGTCCTGGGTCTCCGAGCGGGAGACGGCCCGCGATGTGCGCACGGTCTGGGCGCGCCGCGTGGAGCCGGGCCCCTTCGCCTACATGAACATCCGCTGGGAGTACGAGGAGGAGTCCGAGGGCACCCGCATGCGCTGGACCCAGGACTTCGAGATGCGGCCCGACGCGCCCGTCGACGACCCCACGATGACGGACCACATCAACCGCAACTCCCGTATCCAGATGGATCTGATCCGGGACAAGATCGAGCAGCGGGCCCGGGAGACGGTGGGGGCATGACCATGTACCGCACCATGATCGTCGCCAAGATGCAGCGGGACGCGGCGCCGCAGGTCGCCAAGATCTTCGCGGACTCCGACCGCGGCGAACTGCCCAAGCTGATCGGCGTCACCGGCCGCAGCCTCTTCCAGTTCGGCGATGTGTATCTGCATCTGATCGAGGCGGAGCGGCCGCCGGCCACGGAGGTCACCAAGTACTCCAAGCACCCGGAGTTCCGCGACGTCAGCGCCCGCCTCCAGCCGTATATGCAGGCGTACGACCCGGAGACCTGGCGCGAGCCCAAGGACGCCATGGCCCACGAGTTCTACCGCTGGGACCGCGACCACGGCTAGCGCACGCATCGCGCCGCACGGGGCCGCCGACGGAGTTCGCCTCCCGGCGGCCCTTTTCGTATGGCGTCTTTCTTATGGCGTCGCGAGTCGGTTATGCACCGGGCGCGAAAATCTCACACTACTGGGCTCATCGGAATGATGTCTGCCGAAAAGGTGAAAGGGCGTCAGCCCATTCGCGCGGCGAATGAGTGATCATTGCGCTTATCTCCACCCAGAGGGCTTACAACCGAGCAGATCGCAGGTCGCGCCGAGTGGCAGGGGGAGCTCTCTTCGCTGACGGTGGACAAGACGCCGATGCGATCCCTTTATCTGGCAAATAGTCAGTATCGTGACGGCGCCGGAAGGAATGGCTCATGCGATCTACTCGCGCACTCTTCACCGGGGCGGCGATTGCCGCCACCCTGACCCTGGGCGCCCCCGCCGCCGCGTTCGCCGCAGACGTCTCGGACCCGGGCGGTCACGGTGGGTACTCGAGCAGCCAGGAGTCCTCCGAGGACGGCTACGGCCAGGGCGGCAGCTCCTGGAAGGACAAGGACGACCACGGCCGCGAGGAAGGCCGGGAAGACCACGGCAAGGAAGAAAAGCACGGCAAGGAGGACCCGGGCAAGGACGAGGGCAGCGGCTGGTCCGGGAAGGGCAAGGACGAGGACGACTGGTCCCACGGCAAGGACGAGGGCCGGGAGCACGAGTGGTCCGGCAAGAAGGACCACGACTGGTCCGGTGGCGACTGGAAGGACCACGAGAAGGGCGAGAAGCCGCGCGGTGGCGTCCACACCGGTGGTGGCGGCATGGCCACCACGGGCAGTGGCATGGCCGCCGGCTCGGTCCTGCTCCTCGGTGGTCTCGGCGCCGGCGCCTACGCCCTGCGTCGCCGCAAGCCGACCGGCACCGCTATCTGAGCCTGACTCTTCGTATTCAGGGCTGCCGTGGCACCTCCGCCGAGCGGTGGTGCCACGGCAGTTCCACGAGCGCTGTGAGAAAAGCGGCCGTGAGAAAGGCGCCTTGAGCTGAGGCGCCATGAGACAAGGCGCTGTAAGAAAGGCGAACACCCCTATGGGAAAGCCGGCCAAGCAGGGCGCTGCCGATGGCAACACCCGCATTCTCCGCTGGGCCGCCGCGTCGGCCCTCATCGGCGTATTCCTCATCTACAACTCCGTGGACGCCGCCTCCCAGAACACCCCGTCGGCCCGGCCCGCGGCCAGTGCCCCCGCGTCCATCTCCGAACCGGAGAGCGACACCTCCAACGAGGACGCGTACGCGGATTCCCCGGAGTCGACGGCCGCCCCCGAGTCCCGTCCGGGACCCGCGCTGCCGCGCTCCCCCGCCTCCCATCTGGACATCCCCTCGATCGGCGTGAGCGCGCCCTTCACCCCGCTGTCGCTGGACGCCGCGGGCGTGCTGGTCCCGCCCCCGGACACCGACCAGAACCTGGTGGGCTGGTACGAGGGCGGCCCCTCGCCCGGTGAGCGCGGCAACGCCATCGTGGCCGGGCATGTGGACACCAAGACCGGCCCGGCGGTGTTCTACCCCCTCGGCCAGCTCAAGCCGAAGAGCAAGGTGGCCATCACCCGCGAGGACGGGATCGTGGCGACCTTCGTGGTCGACAAGGTCAAGACATTCAAGAAGAACGCCTTCCCGGACAAGCAGGTCTACGGGGACACCCCCAACGCCCAGCTGCGGCTGATCACCTGCGGCGGGGCCTATGACCACACGGCCAAGGACTACACGGCCAATGTGGTGGTGTTCGCGCACCTCACCACGTACCGGTACAGCTGACGCCCCGACAACGAAGCCGAAGCACACA
>NZ_JAAAYH010000668.1:0-3291 GCF_018035285.1 Streptomyces sp. MK37H
AGAGATGAACCGGCAGTGGCGTGGCCGTACGACGGCCACCGCGGAGCGGACGGGGACCCGGCACCATGCGCTGACCCTGGACGGGGTCACCCGGGAGTACCAGCCGGGGGCAGTGGCGCTGCACCCCATCCATCTGACGGTGCCGCGCGGACGGTTCCTCGCGGTGATGGGCCCCTCGGGGTGCGGAAAGTCGACCTTGCTGCAGTGCGCCGCCGGGCTGGACCGGCCGACGGCGGGCACGGTGCGCATCGGCGGCACGGAGCTGTCCTCGCTGAACGAGGCGGCGCTGACCCGGCTGCGGCGGGAGCGGATCGGCTTCGTCTTCCAGGCGCACCACCTGGTGCCGTCCTTGAGCGTCGCCGAAAACGTCTCCCTGCCGCTGATGCTCGGCGGCCACCGCGTCGACGGCCGGGACCTGCGGGCCCTCGCCGCGGTCGGGCTGGGGGACCGGGGTGGCGCCATGCCGTACGAACTGTCCGGTGGGCAGAGCCAGCGGGTGGCCATCGCCCGCGCGCTGGTGACCTCGCCCGACATCGTCTTCGCCGACGAGCCGACCGGGGCGCTCGACCCCGCCGCCGCGGAGGAGGTGCTGACGCTCCTGCGGCAGGCCGTCGACCGTGACGGCCATACGGTCGTCATGGTCACCCACGACCCGTTCGCCGCCGCCTGGGCCGACGAGGCGCTGTTCCTGATGCGGGGGAAGCTGGTCTGGCGGCAGGAGCGACCTGAGGCGGCCGACATCCGCCGCGTCCTCAAGGACCTGGGAGGGCGGACGGCATGAAGGTAGCCGCCCTACTGGCCGCGCGCGCCACCCGTGCCCACCGTAAGGCGTGGACCGCGGTCTTCGCCGCGCTCGCCCTCACCTCCCTCCTGCTCGGCGCCTTCGGGCTGACCCTCGTTTCGGCCTGGAGCGCGCATCCAGGGGTGGAGCGGTACGCCGGGGCCGATCTCGTCGTGGCCGGCGACCAGATCACCCGCTTCAGCGCGACGTCCCTGGGCGAGCGCGAGACCGCGAGCGCCGGGCTCACCGAGCGGGTCCGGATCCCCCGGACGGCGCTGAGCGTGGTGCGAGGAGTGCCCGGAGTGCGGACGGCCGTCCCCGACGTGGAATTCCCGGTGGGCCTCGCGGGCCGGTCCGCCACCGGCCACCCCTGGGAGACCGCCCGCTTGGCGCCCTACGCAGCACTACGGACGGGCCGCGCCCCGGAGCGGGCGGACGAGGTGATGGTGGGCGGCGGGGCAGGCCGTGCCGAGGCGGACCGTGGCGGCGTAGGCCGCCTCGGCGCGCGGCCGACGCTGCGCGTGGACGGACGGGACGCGGTGTACACCGTCGTGGGCGTCGCCGACGGCCCCCGTACGGCCGTGTGGTTCACCGGCGCCGAGGCCCGGCGCCTGTCCGGACACCCGGATGCCCTGGACGCCATCGGGGTCGTCGCCGAACCCGGCACGGACCCGGGGGAGCTGGCCGGACGGGTGCGGAAGGCCCTGGACACGGCCGGTGTCACCGACATCGGGCGCCGCGCGGACGGCGACCCGGCCGCCGTGCGCGTCCTGACTGGAAGCGAGCGCGGCGAGGCCGAGTTCCTGGCCGCCGCGCCCGCCCGCGGCGAGCTGCTGGCGGCGCTCGGCTCCGTGGCCGGAGCCGTCGTCCTCGTGGCGCTGCTCGTCGTGTCGTCGACCATCGTCCAGGCGCTGCGCCAACGCTCCCATGAACTGGGCCTGTTGCGGGCGGTCGGCGCCACACCCGGGCAGCTGCGCGGTGCGGTGGGCCGGGAGGTGGGGCGGGTCGCGGCCTGGGCGGCGCTGGTGGGCGCGGCCGGTGCGGTCCCCGCGTACCTGGGGCTGCGCGCGCTGCTGGACGCGCGGGGCGCGCTGCCCACCGGGCTCGAGCTGACGCTGCCCCCGCTGCTGTGGCCCGCGCCCCTGGTCACCGCCGCCGTCACCGTTCTGGTGGCCCGGATCGCGGCGCTCATCGGCTGCTCCAGGACCGCCACGGCGCGTCCGGCGGAGGCGCTGCGCGAGCGGGCACCCGGCAGGGCGCGGGGCATCACCGGGCTGGTGCTGCTGGGCGTGGGCGCGAGTTCGGCCGGAACGGCCGCCCTCCAGCAGGGCGCGACCGCGGCGGCCGCGGCCGGTGCGGCGGCGGTGACGATGGTGATCGCCTGCGCGGTGCTGGGGCCGTGGATTGCCGAGTGGGCGATGCGGCTGCTCGGCGCCCCGCTGCGGCTGTTCGGCCCCGGCGGCCGGCTCGCCGCCGCCAACTGCGCCGCGTCCGCCCACCGGCTGGGCGCGGCGATCACCCCGATCGTGCTGGTCACCGCGTTCGCCGGGGTCCAGCTCTCCGGGGGCGCGACGATGACCCACGCGGCGGACGCCCAGGCCCGCCAGGCGCTGCGCGCCGACTTGGCGGTGCGCGCGGACGGCGGCCTTACGGCCGGTGCGGTGGAGCGGATCCGCGAGCTCCCCGGGGTGCGGGCGGCCACGGAGGTCGTCCCCGGCGCGGTGCTGCTGGCGCGGAGCCAGCTCGGCTCGCCCGAAATCGAGCGGCTGCCGGTCTTCGGCGTCACCCCGGAGCGGCTGACGCGCACCCTCGACCCGGGCGTCCGGAACGGGGACCTCGCCCGGCTGCGCCCCGGCACGGTCGCCATCGGCGCCGACCGGGCGGACTCCCTCGGCGCCCGGCCGGGCTCCACGGTGACCCTGCGGTTCGGTGACGGCCAGGAGGCGCGGCTGCGGGTCGTGGCGACGTACGAACGCTCCATCGCGCTCGGGGACTTCCTCCTCTCCCGCGATGAGCTGCTGCGCCACACATCGATGCCCGGCGCGGGTCGGATCCTGGTCGCGACCGCGTCCGATGCCGACCGTAAGGCGCTCACGAAGGCGCTGGCGCGGGCGGTGCCCGGGGCCCGGGTGGAGCGGGACCCGGCGCCCGTAAGGGGCGAAGCGGAGGGCGAGGCGCTGGCCGAGGTGGTATCGGTTGCGGTGGTCGCGGCGATCGGGGCTTTCACGGTGATCGCCGTCCTGAGCACCCTCGCCCTGATCGCCACCGGACGCCGCTCCGAGTTGCGCCTGCTCCGGCTCGCGGGCGCGGGCCGCCGTCAACTGCGCGGCATGCTACGGCTGGAGGCGGCGGCCACGGTGGTGACCGGCCTGGTGGTGGGCGTGGCCGTGGCGTCCGTACCGCTCCTGGCCTTCAGCGCGGCCACGGCGGGCACACTGCCGTACCTGCCGCCGACGCAGGCCGCGGCGATCGTCTCGGTGGTCGTGGCCACGGCGGCGGCGGGCTCGCTG